>CAZWST010000004.1:0-60786 GCA_964636965.1 uncultured Muribaculaceae bacterium | reverse complement strand
TGGTGGAGACACCTCTTCCCATACCGAACAGAGAAGTTAAGCACCAAAACGCCGACGATAGTGATAAGCTAAAATAGGAAGTTGCAAACTTTTTTTTATGTAAAAATATATATAAGAATCATTTTACTGATTCTTATTTCTTTTTTTATGGTATAATACTTACAGAAAGGAAGTTTATATGATAAAAGAAAGAAATATCGTTGTTAGCATTTTATTATCAATTATTACATGTGGAATCTATCAATTATATTGGTGGGTTACAATTACTGATGATGTTGATAATGTATCTGAGAATCCAACAAAGAGAAATGGAGTTGTAGTAATTTTATTAACTTTAATTACTTGCGGAATCTATGGCTTCTATTATTGGTATCAAAATGGTAAGCTAATGGAAGAAGCTAACCAAAGAAAAGGTGTTAACGGAAGCTCAAATGCTATTTTATATCTTATTTTATCGCTTTTCGGTTTAAGCATTGTTAATTATATTTTAGTTCAAGCTGATTTAAACAAGTATGCTACTGAACAAGCTAATTAAAACATGTGAAAACATGTTTTTTTTATGCTAAATATAAAAAAATTATTGTAATACAATATTATTGATGTTTAAAATAATATCTAAAGATGGTATAATCAAAACAGGTGTTAAATATGAAAAAGATTGATAAATCATTAATTATTACTATTGTACTTTTTTTATTGATAGATATTGGCCATTATGTAATGTTTGATAGTTTTATTCCGTGCATTTTTCACAAGATTACAGGTTTATATTGCCCAGGTTGTGGGATTTCAAGAATGATAGCAAGTATATTTAAATTAAATTTTTATCAAGCATTTAGATTTAATCCTTTTTTGTTTGTTTTATTGTTATTAACAATTATATATCAAATAATAAAGTTAATAACTTATAAGTTATCAACAAGAAAGATAAAGTTAAATAATATAGTTTATATTGCAATTCTAATAGTAACAATTTTCTTTGGAATATTAAGAAATTTACCTCAATTTAGTTATTTAATACCTACAGTAGTAAAATAATAGTTAAAATATTACTTTTATATTGATATACATATTTTATTATTGTTATAATAAATTTAAGGTGATTAGAATGGATTACAAATATACATCTAGAAGTGAAATTGACACAATGGAATTAGCAGAAAATATTGAGTCTGAAAAATTCCCAGGAATGGTGATCTGTTTAGATGGAGAATTAGGAAGCGGAAAAACCGTTTTCGTCAAAGGATTTGCAAAATCATTAGGAATAAATGAAAATATTACAAGTCCAACTTTTAACATAGTAAAGGAATATGACAGTGGAGAAATGCCTCTAAATCATATGGATGTTTATCGTCTTGAAGAAACTGATGCAAGTATTGCTTTGAATGATTACTTTAGTGGTAGTTCAGTGACTATTATTGAATGGTCTGAATTAATAAAAGATAAGCTACCCGATGAAAGATTAGAAATAGAGTTTAAGGTAATCGATGAAAATACTAGAGTGTTAATCTTAAAACCATATGGACAAAAATACGAAGATCTAGTAAATTATGTATTATAAACACCATTTTGGTGTTTTTTTATTCAAGAAGAATTTATTAGTGGTATAATACGATTAGGTGATTAATCGTGAAGGAAAAGATTCTTACTATTATACATTTAACAATTGCTCTACTTGCTGCCACTAGCTTTTTGTGGTTAGATATAAAGTATATATTAATAGCTTTAATTCTGTATTATCTTCAATTAATACTTGTCGGATCATGTGTTTTATCTGTTGCACAATTTAAGAATAAAGATACAGTTTTTTTAGGAATTTATATTAATAAACTATTACGATTATTACATTTAAAAGAATTATCCTTAAAACAACAAAAAATATTTATGCGTTATATTGAACCAGCTTTAATCTTGTTGCTTGCTATAATATTACAAGTATTATTAGATTATAAACCACTAATTTAAAAGGAGAGAAAATTATGATTTCATTATTTTTAGATACACATAATAAAAATATAATAGAAGTGTTATATCAAGATGGGAAAGTATTAGATAAAAATATCAGATTATCAGAAAGAAATCATTCCGATTACACAATGCCCATGTTAGATGAATTAATTAAAAGAAATAATATCTCACTTCAAGACTTAAATGAAATATTAGTATGTAATGGCCCTGGTTCATTTACTGGGGTAAGAATAGGTGTTACAATTGCTAAGACATTAGCATATACTTTAGATATACCAATTAAAACAATTACTTCTTTAGAATGTTTAGCTGTAAGCTCAATGGTAGGAAATAAAAAAGCCGCAATAATAAGAGATGTTAAAGGTGTATTCTGTAGTGTATTTGATGAAAACAACAAATTAATTGAAGGGCCATTTTACAAATCTAATGGAGAATTTTCAGAGTATATTGAAAGAGAAAAAATAGATTCTTCTTCAATAATAGAAGAAACAGAATATAATTATGAAAATATTTATAAGAGATTTAATAATATTAATGAGACTAAAGCACATGAAGTAAAACCTTTATATATTAAAGTAATAGAGGCGTTAAAAAATGATAAGGAAAGCTAATCTACAAGACTTAAAATCAATTAACTCAATTGGAAATCTAATAAGTTCTGATTTTGATTTAAAAAATAAACTTGAAGAAAGAATAAAACTTGACTACGTTGAAATATTGGCTTTTGAAGATAAAGATTCAATAAAAGGTTTTGTCGAAATAGAAAGACACTTTGAAACAACTGATATTATCAATATAGCTGTAAGTCAAGAGTTTCAAAATAATGGAATTGCGACTTCTCTTTTAAACTATGTAATAGACAATTATAATCAAAAAAGAATTATGTTAGAAGTGAGTGTTATAAATACTAATGCAATTAATTTTTATAAAGCAAATGGTTTTAATGAAATAAATAGAAGAAAAAAATATTATGAAAATAAATATGATGCAATAATTATGGAAAGGAAATTAGTATGAAAGATGTATATATATTAGGTATTGAATCAAGCTGTGATGAAACAAGTATCTCAATAGTAAAAAATGGTTGTGAAGAAATTGCAACAACCGTTCTTACCCAAATGGATACTCATGCTAAATATGGTGGTGTTGTACCAGAAATAGCATCACGTATGCATACAGAAAATATTACTATGGTTTTAGAAGACGTTTTAACTAAAGCTAATATGAAGGTTAGTGATGTAGATGCCATTGCAGTAACATATGCACCGGGGTTACTAGGAAGTTTACTTGTTGGTGTGGAGTTTGCTAAAACCCTTTCATTAGTATATGATAAACCTTTAATTGCAACGCATCATATAGCAGGGCATATTTATGCAAATAATCTTGTAAAAAAGTTAGAGTTTCCCTTACTTGCCTTAGTTGTTAGTGGTGGACATACAGAGCTTGTACTTATGGAAGATGATTATAAATTTAAAGTATTAGGAACAACAAAAGATGACGCAATTGGCGAATCATTTGATAAAGTTGCAAGAGTACTTGGACTTCCATATCCAGGTGGACCTAATGTTGAAAAATATGCACTTGAAGGAAAACCAACATACGATTTACCGAAGCCAATGGATAATGATGAATTAGATTTTTCTTTTAGTGGTTTAAAAAGTGCAGTTATCAATCTAAAACATAACGAAGAACAAAGAGGTAATGAAATTAGAAAATATGATCTAGCAGCATCTTTTCAGAATGTAGCTTTTGATCAAATAATTAGAAAGACAAGATTAGCAATTGAAAGATATAATATAAAAAGAGTTATAGTAGCTGGTGGTGTAAGTGCAAGTAAGGCTCTTAGAGAATTGATGACTAACTTATGTGAAGAGATGAATGTTGATTTATCAATCCCGCCTATGAAGTACTGTACAGACAATGCTACAATGATTGCTTGTGCAGCATATCCACAATTTAAAATGAAGAATTTTTCAGATTTATCTCTTAAAGCAAAAAGTCAAGAATACTTTTTTGCAAACGATGATAACATTAGTAAAGTAGATGGACAATAGTTCATCTTTTTTTATTAAAAAATATCTGATATGGTATAATAATTATTAGAATAGGGGTCGATTTAATTGAGTACACTTACAGAAACTGAACTAGTTCAATTAAACAAGTATTTTAATGCAGCAAATTATCTAGCTGTTGGGCAACTATATTTATTAGATAACCCTCTTTTAAAAGAAAAATTGGAACTAAAACATATTAAACCAAGATTAGTTGGACACTGGGGAACAATACCAGGGCAGAATTTTATCTTTATGCATTTAAATCGTGTCATTACTAAATATAATTTAAATATGATTTATTTAGTTGGACCAGGGCATGGAGGTCAAACAGCAGTAACAAATGCTTACCTCGATGGAACATATTCAGAAGTCTACCCAAATATTACTGAGGATGAAGAAGGTTTAAAAAGATTATTTAAGCAATTTTCTTTCCCGGGTGGCATATCTTCTCATGTTGCACCAGAAACTCCAGGAAGTATTCATGAGGGTGGCGAATTAGGATATAGTTTAATTCATGGATTTGGAGCTGTACTAGATAATCCCAATTTAATCGCAACATGTATTGTTGGTGATGGAGAAGCAGAAACTGGACCTTTAGCAACTTCTTGGCATATTAATAAATTTTTAAACCCTTTAACAGATGGAGTTGTTTTACCTATTATACATCTTAATGGTTTTAAAATTTCTAACCCAACAGTATTATCAAGGATGAGTCATTCAGATGTTGAATCTTTATTCAAAGGTTATGGATGGCATCCATACTTTGTTGAAGGAAGCAACATTGATGAAATGCAAGAGAAAATGGCTTCTACTATGGATACAGTAATAACTGAAATTAAAGAATTAAAAGAAAAAGCTAAAACCACTGAAAAGCTAGAAAATGTTAGATGGCCAATGATAATATTTAGAACACCAAAAGGATGGACTGGACCGGAGAATGTTGAAGGAAGTTTTAAAGCTCATCAAGTACCACTAGAAATAGATGAAAATAAGCTAGAGAATATCACTCTATTAGAAAATTGGATGAGAAAATATAAGCCAGAAGAAATATTCGATGAAAATGGACGAGTATTAGATGAAATAAGAACGTTCCTTCCAAAAGGAAATCAAAGAATGAGCGCAAACCCAATTGTTAATGGAGGATTACTCTTAGAAGATTTAAAATTACCAGATATAAAGAATTATATGGTTAATTGTAGCCATGGCGATATAATTGGCAAAGACATGTTTGAACTAGGAAAATACTTAAGAGATGTAGTTAGCTTAAATGAAAATAATAGAAACTTTAGAATATTCGGACCAGATGAAGCAATGTCCAACAGATTAAATCATGTGTTTGAAGTAACAGATCGTCAGTGGCTACTTCCAATTTCAGAAAAAGATGAACATGTTTACCCATATGGAAGAGTATTTGATTCATATCTTTCTGAGCATTTTGCAGAAGGAGCATTAGAAGGTTATCTTTTAACTGGAAGACATGGTTTAATTCATTCGTATGAAGCTTTTATAAGAGTAGTAGATTCCATGATTGGTATTCATGCTAAATGGCTTAAAATGACTAAAGAAATTCCTTGGAGGGCACCAATTTCATCACTAAATATAATTGAAACAAGCCATATATGGCAACAGGACCACAATGGTTATACACATCAAGAGCCAGGGTTTATTAATCATATATTAAATAAAAAACATGATATTGTAGAAGTATATTTGCCATATGATACTAACTCATTAATATATTATATGGATAAATGCTTAAAAACAAAGAATAAAGTTAATACAATAGTTGCATCTAAACATGAAAGACCACAATGGTTAAACTATGAAGAAACGATTAAACATTGCGAAAAAGGAATTGGTATATGGGATTTTGCAAGTGATGAAAATCCAGAAGTAATACTTGCTTGTGCAGGAGATACACCAACTCTTGAAGTTATGGCCGCAACTAGTTTTCTTAAAGAAAAAACAGACATTCGTGTCCGTGTAGTTAATGTTGTTGATTTACTTACATTAGAAAGATTAAGTAATGAAGAATTCAATAGTTTCTTCATACCTAATGTACCAGTAATATTTGCATTCCACGGATATAAAAGCGCAATAGAAGAACTTATTTATAATAGAGATAGAAAATTCGAAATTCATGGTTATGAAGAAGAAGGTGCGATAACAACTCCATTTGATATGCGTGTATTAAATAAAATAGATAGGTACAATCTAACTATTGATGTATTAAATACTTTAAATAGAAATCCAGAATTAAAAGAATACTGTGAAAATAAATTAAAAGAACACAGAGAACTCATTACTACAACAGGAAAAGACTTAATAGAAGTAACTGATTGGAAATGGAAAGACGCTTAATATTAAGCGTCTTTTATCTTATTTCGGGGCACATTCCAGGATCTGGATTATAAAAGCAATGGCTTTTATATCTACCAGCTAATTCTTGATTGTACCAAGTTTGTCTACAAGTATTTTTACCTCCCGGAGCATAAAACCATAAAGCATGTGTTGCTGGATAAAAGTATTCACCTCGGAGACATCTTCTAGCTAAATTCTTTTCAGAAGTAGTGGAAGATGATTGAAATAATGAAGAATTAGTACCAACAAAACCGCCTGGAGATTGATAAATAACATCATAAATTGATCTTACGTTTTTAAAAATATCACAAGTTCCAATACATCTATTTAATATAACATTTCCAACCATTAACATAGCAAGCTCTCCATCTCCTAAAGCTTCAGCTCTCATCAGTCTTGCCATTAAATCAAGTTCTTTTGTAGTATAATTTACTAACATAAAAAATCACCTATAACATTATATGTATAAGTGATTTTTTTTATTATAATTTTTTAGATGACTCAGCATTATTAATTATAACACTAGTTTCTTGTGGCTCACCAAAATCATCTATATATTTAATTGATATAGCTTCATTTGGATTTTGTAAGAATCTTAGCGTATTTTCAACATAATGTGGATCTCCTACTGTAATAACATCTCTATAGTTTAGGAATGTTGTATCATTTTGATTATTCAATAATTCATCTCTTGTAGTACCTAAATCTAGAGCAGCAGCATCTAATACTTTATTCATATTATTAACTCCAAAATTATAAGCTTGAATTGCAGCAGTAATATTATGGTTCATTTGATCAAATGAATATCTTAAGATAATGCAACCAATTGAGATATTAGTTTTCGGATTTTTTAAATCTTCTTTAGAAATAAATTGAGTTATACCTTGATTATTAAAATTTTCGGGATTTTCAGTAAGAACAATTTTTTCGTATTCGTTTTTTTCAAAATTGAATATAGTTATAGGTTCTTCTGCCCATGATCCCCATTGAATTTGCATCAAGTTTTCTTCATACCCGCCACTTTCTTGTGACATCATACTAAGGGCTAAATTAGTAGATACTCCCCATCTAGAAGCTCTTTCATAGGTAGCTTCATAATAATTACTAATAACATTATTGTATTTAACTTCATCAAATTCATCATTAAAAGATAAGTTAACTATATTATTATCTGTTTCATTTAATTCATTTAATAAACTAGTAGTTAAATCATCTTGTGGTATATCAATGCTACTTACACCATAATCAATCTGAGCATCATTTTGCATTTCAATTTGATCATCAATAATTTTGCTTTCAACAACATTTGTTTCATCATGAATTGTATTAATAATGTCTTCATTTAAATCATCATTAAGCTCTTCAATTGCAATATCAGCTACATATGTTTCATCTTTTAAATTTCCTGATACGATTGCAATACCAATAGCAGCTAATATTCCGATAGTCGCAACACCTTTAGCAACCCCTGGCATAACTGTTTTCCCCTCATTTTGTTTTTTATTCCATTTCTTTAAAGCATTATTGATTTTCTTCATAGTGTGAAATAGGCAATTTTGATAATTATCTTTATTAAACAAAACATCATCACAAATATATACTCTTGCTCTATCACTTTCAAGTAATATTCCATGCTCTAAAACTTTAGTTCTTTTATATTTTATTGTATCAAGGGCCTTAAGCTTATTAATAGCTTTTTCTCCAACAAATTCGGTAGCAATACCATTAACAACTTTTTTAGCAACTAAGGCATCATCTTCAATTCTAAATATAAATCTACTCATAAAGAAATAGCCTCCTTAATTTCTAAAAATGTTTTATTATCAATTTCACTAATAATAATTTTTCCATTATCATAATGAAATTCACTGATATATATATTAACACCATCTGTATAGGCTATATAACTCTTATCATCTATTTTAACACTATTAACATAAGTAAATGTTTTGTTATCTATTACTATATCTAACATATACTTCACCTATTTTAATTATATCAAAAAAAATATACATTTTATATAACAAAATAAGCTTAAATATGCTATAATATTGACGTATTAGTAATGGAGGGTATATATGAAAGTTTATAAAAAAAATTTACCAGACGGAGTAAAAAAGAAATTTGCTTACGAAAAAGGTGTAAAGGTAAAATATATTAATAAGAAAAGTTCAAAAAATAAAAAGAAAAATAAGTAGTTACATACTTATTTTTTTGAATTTATTTATTAGGGAGATAACTTATGAAAAAGAAGAAAAAATGCGAGAAAAAAGAACCAATAAAATTAAGCAAATTAAATATATATATAAACATTGGATGTTTAATCGCGATAGTTCTTTTTATAATCAATAATATAATTTTATATTTTAATGATGATTATGCATACTTCTTTATTGCAAATATTTCTAATAATATTAATGGATTATTTTATTATTTAAATAGTAATATTAATTATCTATCTATAATACTTGGAGTCTTGTATTTAATATTATTAATTATTGATATTATTGTGGATATTTACTATGAAGAATTTAGTAAAAGAAATTATGAAGAGAGAAGTAAGATTGTTAATAGATTTTATACCATATTTATAATAAGCTCAATTTTGTTTATATTTCCAAATTACTTATCTCAGTTTTCTAACCACCTACCGCATTTTGATAGCATGTATTTTAAGAGCACAAAAGATAAAGCATATGAACCTAAAGATTTAATTAGATTAAATGAATACTTATCAAAAACTATTATTAGTGAAGCTAATAAAATAGAAAGAAATGAAGATAACACAATTAAAACTAATATTAATTATAATAAACAAGCAGTTAAAAATCTAAAAAATATTAGTGATGAAATAAAACTTCTTAAAGGCTTATATCCTAAAAAGAGTAGTAGAATTAATAATGCAATGAGAGGCGTTTTAGGATCTAAAGTAGTTGGATTTACAACACCATATAATACTTATTTTGATTATACCAGTCCAAGTACCAGTATAATAAACACCATAACTCATGAATTTTGTCATACTAAAGGAATCTTAAGAGAAAGCGAAGCAGTGTACTGTACTTTTTTAGCAGGTATAAAAAGTGATGATGAACTATCTAATTATGCTGCACATATAGAGGCATTCTCATGGGCTAGCGAAGCGTTATTTGAAATAGATGCAGAAACGGCTGATAGAATAGAAGATGAAGTTTTATCAAAGTGTTTAACAGATAATTATAAAGAAGTTTGTGACGTATATACAAAGAATACAGAAGAATATATTAATGGTTCTAAAATAATTAGAATAACAAGTTATAGATTAAAAAATTATAAAGACAAAATAAATGAATTAAAAGAATCCTTAGATATATTAAAGAAAAACAATGCTAAGATTATGGTTAATAAAGAAGAGAAGAATATTGATGATATTGTAAAATTAATAAATGAATCAAGTGAAGAACATGTCGTAGTTGAACTTGATATAAATGAAAAAGTATTCAATAACATAAAAGACTCTATCAAAGATGAAAGCTTATATATATCTATTTACCAACAAAATAAAAAAGATGAGAAGTCTAAAAAAAGAGAAAATGATCCAGTAAAATACTATCTAGCTCCTTTAAAGGATAAGGATGAACATATGATTATAAATTTAAGTTATAGTAGTATTGAATATGATTATTCTAGAGTTGCTAGATTACTACTTGAACATTATGAAAAAGAAGGCTATAAAAATTAGCCTTCTTTTCTATTCCCAATAATCTTTTAAATTTCCATCATTTATATAAAATTTATCCATGAATACGACAAATTCAAATGTATTAGCAACAGTATTCTTTGGATAAGTTTTAGCTATTACTCCGCCAAGATGTGGAAGAGACTCAGCAACATAGAAGTTGTTTTCATCTTGTCCAATAATTAAAGCAATATGTCCCCAAAAATTGAATAAATCACCAGTTTTAATTTCTCCAGATAAAGCAAGGTTTCTATCTAGTGTTCTAAATTCTCCTGTATCGGTTAATTGATAAATTCCTTCATTTTCTCCAGCACCAACATCTCCAGGATCAAATCCTCCATTGACAAGTGCCCATGAAACAAATCCAGAACAATCTAATCCGTTTGGCATCTTATTGCCAGCAACAAATCCATATCTTTGATTATTAGTTCCATTTTTTAATGGGCATCCCCACATCACCTTATCTGCATAAGTATATAATATATCTTTATATTTGCTCTTACTTAAATATAAACCAGTCTTATAATATCTTCCTTCTCCATCAGCTTTATGAACTCCAGAATCATTTATTCTTCCATTTTCATAAAAATAAGGTACACGATACTTAAATTGTAAAGTTAGAAATCTTCCAGCAGCTACCGCACCAGCACGAGTTTTATATCCAGCTTCATTAATATAATACTTGAGTAGTTCATCAAGTAGATTTGCTTCTTCTTCCGTATATTTTTCACAAGGAATTACTTCTTTTTTTACTTTTGAAAGAGTATAAGGTGTTATAAGATCAGTTACGGTAACTTTTATTGCTTCATTGCTAGACTTTTCTTTAATATAAGTAACTCCAGATGCAACACCTATTATTTTTCCGTCTTGAACTTTAGCAATATGATCATCAGTTGAATAAAATTCATATATACTTTCAATCGGATAAACATATTTATCAGAATATGTAATATTCATACTTTCACCAACAGCTAAGTATGCTTCTTTTTTATCAAAATTAAATTCTAATTTATTATTTATATGATCAATTAAATTATAAGTTTCACTTCGTCCATATTTATTTGATAAGAATATTTTATAGTTTCCACTAGCTGGTAATTCTAAAACACATTTATTACCTAGATTGCTATTAGTATAATTGTCTCCATTGTTATAAGCATTGCAAGTAAAGTTAAATTTATAAAACACACTCATTTTTTTTGCTATCTCAATTTTTATCGTGTCATTATCCTTATTATATTCAAGTAAATTAATACTCTTTAAACTTATATTTGTGTCATTAACAAAAGATGTTACTACAAATACATTAATTGAACCAGCAATTAATACAGTTACAAATAGTTTAATAATATTCTTCATTTTACAACTCCTACATACTCACTTAATTATATTCTATCAATAAACTTATTAATAATAAATACTAAAATATATTATTTAATAATTTTGTGAATTGTTGCGGATTTTGGAAAATCATCAGATGCTTTAATTAAGCTTCCATCTCTTTTTTGATTAGCAAATTCATCTAAGAATCCTAAGATAACTTCTGCAATATAGTCGGCCTCATTTCTACTTATATGATATTTTAAACATTCATCATCAGTAAAAATTAAACTCTTTTTATGATATTCATAAAATATTTCTCCTATATCTATGTTTTTTTCTTTAGCCATATCAACATACATTTGTAATTCAGGTATGATATTCGGATTATCCATATCAATAGCTCCTTCACACTCATACTTTAAAAAAGTAACAGCTGAACTAACGGCATCCAACATAGATACTATTTTTGCTTCAATATCTTTTTTACTTTCGAAGCCCAGAAGCAATTCTCTAAAATCAAATACTGTATTGAATGTACGAATTAAATAATCAATTGCTTCATTATTAACTCTAGTTCTCTCTTCTTCACTTATACCTTCAAACTTTGATATATCTCCAGTTATGGCTTCTGGTAAGTCATGCACAATCATGTAATCAATCATCTTGATACCATCTAAGTCACTTGGCAAATATCTTTCTAATAATCTATACATTATAATTAAATCTAATACATGATTTTTAACATCTTCAAGTCTTTTTCTACTTACTGCCCAGTTTATTGGTCCACTTCTAACTATATCTTCTAATATATCAAATACCATAAAGAGTCTAACAGTATCTTTAAAATTATATCCCATCTCATACCTCCGTGTTCATTTATTATAGCATATTATTTTAATAATTACTTGATTAATTAAAATATGTGTATTAGAATAATCACTTATAAAGAGGTGCTCTTATGGTGGAACTACAAAAATGGGCAGAAGAAATGATTAACTACAGAAAATATTGCAAGGAAGTTGCTCAAGAACGATTTAAAAATGATATTACAATTTTTGTAAACAGAGTATCTTGTTATGATAATGTTTATTTTGAAGCAAAAAAAAGAGCTTTCTCTTTAGCAATTGAAATAATGAAGGAATTAAGAGAAGGTTCTCCTTGGGAAATAATTAATGCTTTATATTCAGCAAATGTAAAAACTATACTAGATATGACACTAGTTGGAGATATTATGCTTGAATATTCTGAATATGGTACAACATTCATTGAACATGTATTAAATGTTGAAGCCTATCGAGCAATAGCAGATTTAATGAAAAAATATGAAGATAAAAAGGAACTTGAATTTTTAAAAGAACATGGATATTAAAGTATAAGAATATCATATTAACCCATAATATAAGTGGGTGAATAAAAATGAAGGAAAAAGAGAGTATAGATGTACTAGATGAACTTAATAAAGGTGCCTGCATGGGGATAGATGCGATTAACTTTATCTTTGATAAAATTGATAGTAAAGAATTAAAGAAAGTATTAAATAAACAATCAGATGATTATAAAACCATTACTGATAAGATTGCAGAATTATATCCAGAATATAGTAAGAAAAATCCACAAGAGACAAGCGCTATTAATAAAGCAATGACATGGTATGGAATTGAAATGAAAACTATGATAGATAAAAGTGATTCAAAAGCTGTTGAATTACTTCTAAAAGGAACTAATATGGGAATAATAGAAGGAAGAAGACTTCTTAATCATAAAAGTCCAGACCCTTATGTAGAGTCTCTCATAGAAGAATATATTAAAATGCAAGAAAGAGCTTATGACACATTAAAAGAATATCTTTAAGATATTCTTTTTTTATGTATGCATATATAAATTATTATAATAATTATAAATAGAACTACACCAATAATGATAGAAATAATAATTTCTTTACTTAAAAACTTCTTTTCTTTCTTTTCGTTGTTGATAACTTGCTCCTTTTCAACAATTCTTTTATTGATAGTTAAAGTATAAGTTGTTTCATTAGTATCATTAGATACTTTAATTATAAATTCATTTTGTCCAGCAACTAGATTAACTTTGCCATCTCCTTGAATTAATAAATTATCACTTTCAGGTGTTGCAGTAATGGAAAGTTCACTTATATCATCAGTAATCTCAATTTCATATTTATAAATATTTTTTTTAAAATCAATTGCTCCATTACTTAACTCAATGTTATTTAAATAAGGTATTTGGCTAACTGGTTCAGTAGTTGTAGTAGTAGTTGTTGTCTTTTTAGTAGTAGGTACTTTTGTTGTCTTTTTTGTTGTCTTAACTATGGGTACATTATCTAAATAAATATATCCAATTAAATCTCCAGGAATACTCCAATAAGAAGCACTATATTCACAAGCAACTTGTTTTGCATATTTTACATAACATTCTTCTTGAGCACCTTGATCAATTAATAAAGCCTTATCCATACATTCTTTAAAAGGTGGATAATTTTCATCGTGGCATGATGAATCAGAATCCCAAACATAAATTCTATCGCCAACAACTTTTTCAACATAACCAACATGACCTAGATTTTTTCCATTTGAATTATACCATGACCAAACAACAATTGATTTTGCCCTAGGTGTACTTCCAACTTCAAACCCTGCGTTCTTTGCTGAATTATACCAAGTTGCTGCATTACCCCACCCAGGTAGATTAACTTGGGCTTTTCTACTTGCTTGATCCCAAGCATACCAAGTACAATTAGTAAGAGGGTGTCCATTATAATTAAATGTTTTCTTATATGGATTACCAGCAGCATATACGTCAGCTTTTAAAAATAAACTAAAAATAAATAAAAAAATAAATAAAACTTTTTTCATAAACTAAACTCCTATAACAATATATTAAAACACTTTATTTTTTTATTCAATAAAAAAACAAGTACGTCTTGTACTTGTTAGAATTGTTTCTTATTACCAGCTAGAGCCACCTCCACCACCGGAACCTCCTCCAGAAGATCCACCACCAGATGAACTACTTGAAGATGGACTTGATGACATTGCACTGTTAGCTGAATCAATTGTTGAAGAAATAAAAGAATCAAATGAAGTAATTGAAAAACTACTTGGACTATCATACCATTCTGGCTGAGTTAGATTAATAGACTCAAATCTCTTAATCCACACATCTGATACATCAAGTGCATAAGTAAATGGAAGTATATCATAAAAATATGTTGGATTTTCATTTACTAAAGCTTCTAGTCTATCTTTTTCTGCTGTTTCTAAGAAGTTTTTAAATCCTCTTATACGTCCAAGCATTTCATTACCATATTTACTTCTCTTAGGAATAATATTAATTATAACATTCATGATAATCATAAGTAGGTAACCTAAAATATAAGATATTAAGTATATAGCTTCAGAAGTGATAGCTGGTATTACAAATATATTAAGTGGAGCAAATATAACTACCATAAAAATTATAACCATAACGATAAAACCAACGATTGAAATATCTTGTTCAGATTGTTTTGTAATAATCTTATAACTCATATCAAAGATTCCACTAAATATTATGTATGGAATTAATAATGCAAATATTATCGCACCAGGGAAACTATATTCATAAACAGGTGGAATAGTAATAAGTAAAAGTGTAATTATTTTAAAAATTTTAATAATAAATATTTTATTTAAAGAAGATTTTTCAAATATTTTATTTTTATTTTCTTTATCAATTGTTTTTATTATTGAATTTGTCGTTTTATAAAATTTGTTATATAAATCTTCATAAGTAACTTCAGTTTTACCATTACTAAAAAGTCCATTAAAGAATTCTTCTTCATATTTATTAGAACCATCATATTCTTTTAGTTTAATAAATTTAAAAGTAGAATACTTTCCAGATAGTTCACTTATTTTAACTCCATTAACCTTAATGCTTTGATTACTAGCAAGACTAGAAAAAGGATTTTCAGATTCAATAACAGAGATTTTAATATATCCTTTATTGGCTAAATATATTAAAAGAGAAGTAACATCCTTACCTTTAACACATCCTTTATAATTATAACCAATTTCTAAACTATTAAGCCCATCAGGTGGATAAAATTCAATAGTTTCAATAACTTCATCATCACGACCATATTTATACCAAAATATTATTGATATAATTGTGAAAAGAAGAGGTATGATAATAAGCAAATATTTTAAATGTTTTTGTTTTAGAGTTTCACCATTGAAGTAATCTTCATCTAGTTCACATCTAATAGTTAAAGCTTGATTAGGCTCTAGTTTAGCATTTACTCTTCCAATTATTTTAGTGCCTCTAATATCATAAGTTATATATACACTATTAGTAGATCCAACACTACCTGCTGAGAAACCTAATTTAGTCTTATCAAAAGTTTTTGGCATATCGATTGTAAAAGTAATATTATTAATAGTTGTATCCCAAGAAGTCCCGATTAGATTAAAATATAATTCATCTTTATCTTTAAGTGGATCTTTTCCAATGTTATAAGTATACTTAATTACATATTCTTTAGTTCCTGTAGTTTCTATATCTTTATCGCCAATTTGTATAGTAGTAAAACCATTTCTTTTTGCAAGCTTGTAAGGTTCATTAACTTCTATATTACTTATTTCTGCTCGATTAGAAGAAGTAGTTCCATCTAATCTAGTAACTTTGTTCTTTAATGGTATTTCTCTTTTTATTCCATGTCTTGGTGAAATAAAATTGACACGTATGCTTTCAGTAATATCAAAAGTATTATTCTCATTAACTTTCATATCAATATCATATGCATCTATTGTATAAGGATAATATTTATCATCTGCATAACAATCACTTGATAAACAAAAAGCAAAAAGAAAAAGAGTTACAATAAATAAAGATAATCGTTTTAAATTTATTTTCATATAACTCTCTCCTAATTAAAATTCAACTTTAACGTTTTCTCTTTCAGAAGCATCTGCTTCAAACATTTCTTTTGATTTAAAACCAAACATTGAAGCAAATATATTACCAGGGAATAATTGAACTTTATCATTATAAGTTCTAACTACTCCGTTATAATATTTTCTAGAATTAGCAATATCTTCTTCAACTTTGGTAAGTTGAGAACTTAAGTCTTTGAAATTTTCATTTGCTTTTAAATCTGGATAAGCTTCTGCTAAAGCCATAATTTTTGTAACACCTTTAGTTAACTCTTTATTAGCTTTTATCTTTTCTTCATCACTCATAGTGTCATAAGCACCATTACGTAGATTGATTACTTCAGCTAAAGTATCTTTTTCATGAGCTGCATATCCTTTTACTGTTTCTACTATATTAGGAATTAAATCCCATCTTTTCTTTAGGTAAACATCCATAGTAGCGAATGCTTCCTTTACTTTGTTTCTCAATCTTACTAAACTGTTATATGTTGATAAAGCATAAATAACAATTAATACTAAGATTACAACAATTGCAATTAAAACATACTTCATTTAATTTCCTCCTATACTATGTTTTATTTAATTAGAAAATAAATATTACTTCCTATCAAAATAATTATATCATATAAAAAAATAAAATATATTAAAAAAGATTAAACACTAGTAAATATAGTGTTTAATCTTTTAAAATACTTTCAATTTCCTTTTCTACAAATTTCTTAGCAACTTCTATTGCTGTGAAAAATGAAAAATTGTTAAAGTCATGTTCATCCATAAATTTTTCTGTAAGTGCCCAAATTTTATCACTACTAATCGCGTCCAATGTTGTATATCCTTCTCTTTCAAGACCAATTATTTTATTATATTTTTCTAAAGTATAACAATCCATTGAATATCTTCCATCAATACGAATGATATATCTTGTTGCTAGTGTTGATATCATTGAAAGAAATTCTTCTTCATTTACTTCAGGAAACTCTTTATGCAAATCATCTATTAATATAGATTCATTACATTTTATCTTTCCAATTCTTATTAATAATTCACGCATTTTATTTCTATCCATTTAAATTCATCTCCTAAATAACTTTATTATATTACTTACAAATAAATATGTAAATATCTAGAATGTTACCTTAGTTTATTATATAATTAACTTATAAGGTGTGATTAAAATGGATGAGGATATCTTAGATATATTTTATAATTCTATTATTCCAGAAGCTAGTAATGGAAGAATAGATTGTTTTATGTACTATAACATTTGTTTTAACACATCAGTGGAAGGTAATATTATAGTAGGGAACAGCCCAAGTTTTATAGATCCACCATTATTGGAAATAAGAGATAAAGAAAGTTTTGATGATTTACTAAAAGAATATGTAACATTAGCAAAAGAATTTTATGATGATTCTTATTTTTATGATGAAGTGCTAAGTGGTATTTATAGAACAGATGAAAATAAACTTTGTAAAGAAAAAGTATTAATGACTCTTTTATGGAGTAATGCAACAATAGAGGATTTTCAAGAACCATGCAGTTTTCTAAGAAGACAAAAGAAATATTTAGAAAGGAACTTTCTAACAGAAAAGAAAAATATAGGTTACTCAGAAATCCTAGATGGTAATATCATAACTGAAATTTCAAAAACACTTAAATTAAGTTGGGAAAGTCCTTATGCATTCCATGTCACAATTGCTAATGAAAAGGAAAAATATGATTTGCCAACTGTACGATTTGGTGTCGAAGATGATATTGTTTATATATATAGTATCCATCAAGAAAAGAATATAAACAAAAGCAAAAAGATTAATCGTAATTTATATAAGGTTAATGAAAACTTTAATAATTCAGAAGATGATATATTAAAAGATATAACGCCTTCATTTTTAGTTGCACTAGATTTATTTGTATTGCATTTTAATAATCTTGGCTATAGTAAATTTAAGATAGTAAATTATCTACCAGAAAGATGGATTGATAAAAAAATAATGATTCACAAGAAATCATTAAAAGCAAATGACAAAACTGCGACATACAAAGATTATATGGAAAAATTAGTTAGTATTCAAAATAATTTGGTTCAGAAGTTTTGCACAACTTTATTAAGATTAAAGTATCATTATGGAGATGGTATTAGAGTAAATTCATATTCCTTTGAATTTGATTCATACTTATCATTTTCTTGCAATGATTTATCATTTTCAAATAATAGATTATTTCAAGAAATGTCTTACTTATATCAAAATAACCATAAAAGACATATTTAAATATATTAAAAATTTTTTATAATAAATACTGATAGTAAATTCAATATGATACACTTTAAATATAAACCTAAATATGAAGGTTATAAATCTGAAAAGTTATAAAACTGAATATAACAAAACCCACTAATTAAATTAGGGGGTTTTGTTACTTTATTTATATAAAAAATAATTATTTAAAAAATGGCAGAGGATGAGAGAATCGAACTCCCAGCAAAAGTTTTGGAGAGCCATTCTAAAATCCCACGAAATATTCAAAAAAACCCAATAATCAACACATTTCCGCTAACTTTGTAGCATTAATATGTGTTTAATATATACCAATTTCTAAGAACATTTTGAACAAAGTGTCACAAAATTGGCACAAATATATTTTATAGAAAAATATCTTGTGGCACAATTTAAAAACCCTTTGTCTCAGATAATGAATACACCAACCTGCCAATTGGTTTTCACATAAGAATATTATATCATATTGCAATAATTAGTCAAATAAAAAAGAGGGGAGAAAAGTAAACACTTTCCTCCCAAATTATATATTTTTAAGTTTTATTTCAAGAACATCATTAGGTACATCAATTGGTTTATACTTACCCATAAAATTGACATAATTATCTAATTTTTCATTAAACATCATTTCATCTGGAATTACATTAGAATTTTGAAAAATGTCTAAAATAGGGTATATATTTAATAAATATTCCTGACAAGGTTTTAAATAATCGTTTATATTATCACTATTAACTTTTTCATTAGTTAAAAAATCCAACAATTTATAATTATCTGATCTGTACTGATTATCAATGTATCCTGCGATAACTGATATTATAGATGCTGTAGGAATCTGAACTTGCTTTATATTATCTTCTTTATAGAATTTTTTTTCTATTTCTGCGACAATTTTTTTATCATCTTGCTCATTACTATGTGTATAAACTCTTGCTAATACTTCAGGAGTATGACCTAATCTTTTTGCAACATCTTTATCAGGCATTCCAGTAACGTATATGGATAACAAATATTATTACTCTGATTCATTTGATCATACATTAATAATTGGGTCAACAGGATCAGGCAAAACGCAATGTGAGATTTTACCATTAATATTTAATCTTGGATATGCAGGAGAATCAATGGTAATAAATGACACTAAAGGAGAGTTATATTCTTATACGTCGAACTTTTTAAAAAGTAAAGGATATACTATTCGTATAATTAATTTAAGAGATGCTTTTGCAAGTGATGGATGGAATCCATTACATCTAGCTTATAAATATTTTAAATTAAATAATATTGACTTAGCAGGAGATATTATTGAAAACTTTGCAAAATCACTTACAAAAAATCTTTCTAGTAAAGATATGTATTGGGAAAAGTCTGCAACAGCTGTTTTAACTGCACTTTGTTATGCATTGATTGAAGATGCTGAATCAGAAGATGAAGTTAATCTTTATTCTTTGTATAATCTTCTTGTTGAGCATGGATCAAAGACAATTGATAGATTTAATTCTTTGGATTTATACTTCCAACAAAAGCCAATGGGTTCATTATCGAAAATGGCTTATGCTACAGGATCTTTTGCTAAAGGTGAAACTAGAGCCACCCTATTCTCAGTTTTGGCATCTACAATAAAAATGTTTAGTGACATAGGTATTGCTACTTTAACATGCAGAACTGATTTTGAACTTGATAATATTGGTATAGAAAAAACTGCCGTATACTTAATTATTCCTGATGAAAAGGAATCTAGACATGAACTGGCATCCCTATTTATCGATCAATGCTATCAAGCATTAATTAATACTGCTCAATCTCTTCCTGATGGTAAAATGCCAATTAGAGTAAATTTTATATTAGATGAGTTTGCCAATATGCCACCTATTACATCCATCTCAAATAAGATAACTGTATCTAGATCAAGAAATATACGTTTCTATTTAGTATTACAAGATTTTGACCAATTAAAAGAAACATACAAAGAATCAGCAGGTACAATAAAATCAAACTGTACCAATTGGATTTACTTATTAACCATGGATAATGAAACAGCCAAAGAGATAAGTTCAAGACTAGGAAAATATACAATATCTAGTTCTAGAATTTCTACATCAGGAAGATTAGATCAACTCGACTATAGCATTTCAAATGATAAGTCACTAATGGGTCGTGAACTTATGATGGCTGATGAATTAATGAGGTTTGAATTTGGTGAGGCACTTTTCATGAAAGCTAGAATGCATCCAGTAAAAGCAAAAGTAAAACCAATTAGAGAATACCCTATTAAGTTTGAAATGTCTGTTTTACCCAATTATAAAAAAGAAATCAAAATTTCGTGCTTTAATTTAGATAATTTTAGAAATAAAAAAATCAAAAATGCTAGAGACAATAAAATTGAATTAGAATAATTAATATCTCTTTTGTACCATAAAATATGCTATAATATTAGCAGTAGGAGTTGAACATGATGTTATCTAAATTAGAGGTAATGATTTTAAAACAATTAGACAATTTAAAAATCAGTTCAGATATAATAAACGACATAATGAAAGATTTAGATACAGAAACAAAACAATTTAAATTTCTTTCTTTTTTGAATAAATATAGAAACGAAATTATTCCTTTATCTGTGATTTATAAAAATATTTATATAATAAATAATGAATAGATTTTATGTCAACCGAGGTGATATTATGGATAATGAAAAGATTGGTGCATTTATAAAAAAACTAAGACAAGAGAATAATATGAGTCAAAATGATTTAGCAGAAAAGATTCCTATTAATAGAGAAGCTATTAGTAAATGGGAAAATGGACATACTATTCCAGACTCTTCCACTATTTTAAGACTTAGTAAGATATTCAATGTTTCAATTGATGAAATAATGTATGGAGAATTCAAAACAAAAGAAAATGAAAAAGAAATTAAAGAAGTTTCTTTACAAATATTTGATGACAGAAATGCTATCAATAAAAAATTAAAGAAGACATCAAAGATTCTATTATCATCTTTAATTTTGCTTGTAGTAGCAATAGTTGCTTTTTTGTCATATTATTTCTTTAATTCTTATGATTCCGTAAAAATATATTTGGTTGAATCCAAAAAGGATAATATTTACTTGTCTGATGGTATACTAATTTTAACTAGGGAAAATATATATTTTAGATTAGGAAATATAAATGGTATAGATAGTAGTAAAATTTCTAAAATCACTTTATATTATAAAAAAGATAATTCTAAAAAAATAATATATGAAGATACCTCGACAAAGGATAGTCTAATACGGGATTATTATGGTTATAATGAGTATTTTGAAATAAAAAATAAAAACGTGGTTTTTGATACTTTATATTTGGATATAAATACCAAGGATGAAGTAATGACTTTTGACTTAACAATAAAAGAAGATTATTCAAATAAAAAATTATTTTTTAAGAAAGACAAAAATATCTCAATTCAGCAATCCCAAGATAATAAGACTATAAAAAATGATTTAATAAATATTATAAAAGAAAATCTAAAATATGAAGAAAATGGAATATATCATCAAGAAATGAGAATAGATAAGATTATTTATGATGTGTACTATATAGAGGATACATCTTCACTTTTAATATCTTGGGACAAAAATTTTTATAATTATTCTATTAACTATGATTTAAGATATAAAAATGCTCTTTATAAAAAAAGTGACAGCGACTTAAATAATGTTGAAGAATGTTACTATGATGAAAATGACTCCAAAAAAACAACTTGTAATAATTCGATTATTAGTAGTTTAAATTCAATAATTAATAATATTTCTAAAGGGGGTTCCTAACAGGAACTCCCTTTTTATATTGATTTTATGATATGGTATACTCAGAAAAGAGGAAGAGTTATGAAAAAAATATACATTATGACAATTATTGCAAGTTTGTTTATTGGAAGTGTAATTGAAAGTGTAAATGCACAAGAATTGTACTATGAAAATAGTAACGGAGTTTCATTTACTAAACAAGAATATGACAAAATAAGTGAATTTTATTGGGAGGGATATCAAAATAATTTATCTAATGAAGATTTTAATTTCCTAAAAAATAATGGCTTATTTGAGAATGAAATAAATTCTGTTGAAATTGATGATAATGTCATGAGTTTATTCTCAGTATCAGAACATACAACAACTAATAAATCATTAAAGATGAGCACAGCTTGTTCATCTAACTGCCTAGTATCAATTTCATTAAACTGGATTAATCTTCCAACTATTAGAAGTTATGATATACTTGGAATTTATTTAGAGAACACTTCTGCAATAAATATTAGTGATGTCACAATTGAAACAAATAATGGTAAAAGTTACTATAATTACACTAATAAATCAACAGATGGTATTGGAACTTCATTTAAATTACCAACAAATGTGACATATTTAAAGATTGCTCAAACACTAATTGTTGAAAAAAAAGGAAATATAAAAGCAAGTTATCAACATGCCAAGAAAAATATCTCTTATGCAAATAGTAAAAAATATTCCTTTTCAAAATCGGGAATTGGTGGAGTCTTTAGTTTTAATACAGGAATACAATCTTACTATGACTGTATGAAGGGTGTTTCAGTAAAATTAGTATAAGGAAGCGAAATATGAAGAAAAATGCCATACATATAAAAAACTTATATAAATCGTTTTTTGCACACGATGAAAATATAGAAGTGTTTAAAAATTTTAATTACTCTTTCGAGTATGGAAAATTATATGGGATTATAGGACACTCAGGATGCGGAAAATCAACTCTCATAAAATTAATAGGTATGTTAGAAAAACCAGATAAAGGCGATATTTTTATTGAAGAGAAAAGTATATCTTTATTAAAAGAAGTAGAACAATCTAAACTAAGAAATAATAAAATAGGTTTTATTTTCCAAGATTATTTACTAGATGAACACCTAAATGTTTTTGATAACATTCTCCTACCAACTTTATTAAACAAAAATTGGAAAGAACGAAAAAATGACATAATTGAATTGACTAAGAAATATAAAATAGACAAAAGATTAAAACATTATCCTAAGGAATTATCTGGCGGAGAACAACAAAGAGTTGCTATTTGCCGAGCTTTAATCAATAATCCTAATATAATTCTAGCTGATGAACCAACTGGTAATTTGGATAAAAAGAACGAAGAAATTATATTAAATGATTTAAAGGAATTATCAAAAAATGGAAAATGTGTAATTGTTGTTAGCCATTCGGATAATATAAAAACCTTCGCAGATGAAATTGTTAATTTGGAAGAAGGTGTGTAATATGTACTTTAATTATTTAAGAAAACATATACTTACCTCAAAAAATGTTATTTTGTTTATCATTTTCTTCCTTATAAGTATAGTAATGATGCTCACAATTTCAATAGGTTCAACATTTTTTACTCTAAAAGAAACTCTGTATAACAATAACTCTCGTTTTCGAACTTTAATAGTAAATGGCGACTCAGACAAATATAATCAGTTAGAAAAAATTAAACACATTATAGAAGTTGAAGATACTATTTATCAAAACCCACTGATTGCTGAAGTTAAAGAATTTAGCACTGATTTACAAGGGGAAATTTCTCTTAATCCTATACTTGATAAAAAAAGTTTAATAGTCACAAATGGAAAAATGGCTAAAGAGGAAAATGAGGCAATATGTTCGGATGTTTTCTTTCCTTACGAAATAGAAGAAATTAATGGAAAAACCATATTCAATAAAAATAGACTAATGTATGCCGAAGATATAATTGACAAAAGCTTTGATGTTATATCAGAAGATAACAAAACTTTTACTTTCAAAATAGTTGGTACATATAATTCAGAAAAAAATAATAATTACCTAAATAGTTGTTATATCTCCAAAGATGTTTTTAAAAAGATTGCACCCAAATATAATGGTGGGTCAACAAAATATAATGAGGAAACTGGAGAAATGGTTTTTGTCCCAACAGAATACACAGGAAAACTTGCTATAGTTGATAGTTATAAAAATGTTAAAAATGTTCAAGAAGAAATATCTAAAATAGGATTATATTCTCAGCCATCTTCTGAATTAAATGAAGGATACGTTAATTTGTTAACATATGTTCCCATTTTTGCATCCATAATTATTATCTTGGTATTTTGTATAGTTTTGGAATCTTATTTATCTAAAAAAATAAAATATAATTGTAGATCATATGCAATATTAAAATCCATTGGATATAATCAAAAAACAATTAGAACTATCGACTTTATTGAGAATGCTTTTTTACTTATTATAAGTTGGATTGTTTCAATAATCCTTTACATTATTGTTTTTAACTACATTAAAGATATTTATTTTGCAGAATATATATATGATGGTACTATACTGAAATTTTCAGTTATACCAGTTATATTAACTATCATTTTAATGTTAATTTTCTTAATTGTTGTAAATAAAAAAGTACTAAATCGAAAATTAGAAGAAAACTTAAGTAGGATTTTATTATGAAATATTTAATATTATTAAAAGAATTTATTCATAAAAAGACTACACGGAATTATATTTTTATTATTTTTTCTATTATTTTTATTATTACAATTGCAACTACTTTTTATATCTATGGGGGAAAAATATTAAATGATAATTATAAAAAATCATATTTTACTGTAGTTTTAGATGATAAAGATAAATATGATCTTTTGAAAAATCACAGTAACATAAAAGTATTACTAAAATGCATAACTATGGATAATAAAATTATAGTGGAACATGAAGATAATGATTTTTTTGAAAAAGATAATAATATAGAAATAATTTCAAAAAAAGATTTTAATATTTATGAATATAATAATGAATACTATATAATATTAAAAAATTGGAAAGTTTATAATGATATGGTTGATTTTTTCATGAAAAATAGAATCGAATATGAAATATTTATAAATAAAGAAAATGATAGTAAGATAGAAAAATATTATAATTATTTTTTCTATATGCTAATATTAATAATAATTATTAGCTTTATCATTTATCTAATAACTATCATAAATATCTTATTAGATGAACAAAAATATAACTATTTATATTATTGTTTAGGTTTTAATTTAAAAGAAATTACAATTATATCCGTAATAAAAGTACTATCTTTAATATTAAGCATAGTGCTATCGAATGGGATTCTTCAATTGGTAATAAAAAATTACCTAGGAGTAAATCATTGTTTTAATTTAGTTATCCACATATTACTAATAATAGTAACATTATTTGTAACTATGTGTTTGATAATAGGAAGGAGGTCTTATAAAGTATGAGAAAAAATATTGGAAAAAAAGCGATTACTACACTTGCAGTTGTATTATCAATTACAGCTACAACAGTATTTGCAGCAGCTACTGCTTCTGGTAATTTTTCACTAACTTATGGGCAATGGAATAGATCAAGTTATGCAAAGCTTGAAGCTAGTTATCCATACGTAAAATATACTGCTCAAAATAGTGAAAGTTCTACTCTAAGAGTTACCTTATCTAAAAAGGCTTATCTTGGACTAGGATTCGAAAATGTTGGAGTTAGATCTACTGATATAAGTGGAAATAATAATAGCTATGTTTATTACTCAAAGCAAACTGCTAAAAAAGATTATCTTATTACTTCAGTAAATGATAAATCAGGTTCTACTGCAAATGCTAAGTACATACTTACTAGTAAATCAACTTCAGGTAGTGACTAAAAAAACTATTAACATATTTTGTTAATAGCTCACTCAATAATATTATATTCTAAAAATGTAATGTTATACAAGAATTATAAAACCAAAAGTTTTAATAATTTATATAAAAAGCGACATTATAACTATTATAGTTGTATTTGTCGCTTTTATTTTATAAATACAAGACTTTAAATAAATAAAAAAACAACTCTATACTAGCAGTTGTTGTAATTATTTAAAGTATTTAAGATATTCTTTTCTTTTATTATAATTATTCATTAAGATTTCATACTCTTTATAATACTCTTGTATAAGTTTAGTAATATAACTTTCTTTGAAATTTTTATCATTAAATTTATTTTTTCTTCTTTCTTTCAAGATACTAAGCATTTTTTCTAAATGTATATCAATATTTTCAAATAGACAACTACAATGTCTACGAGTTTTTTGGCAAAACAATATATTATCTAAAAGTTTTAGAATCTTATATACTTCCTTTTCAGAATATTCTTTAACATCTTTCAATGGAATATGGATTTCTTTTAATAATGGTTCTATAAAATCAATATACTTTGCATTATTAATAAAGTTAGTAATAATTAATCTACCAATTATATAATCTAAAGCAGGATTAGAACCCGTAATTGACAAATTTCCCTTAAAATGAAAATATTCATATAATAAATCTGAATCAGATTTCATTATTTCTTCAACTGCATATATATTTAAAAATGTACAAAAAAATGTATTTTTAATAGAACTTACAATATAATCTAATAAAGAGTTACATTTTGAATTCAGTTCTTTAATTTTTTTACTTAATAATAGATAGTTTTTCATGATTCACCCTAAACAATATGTTAAAATAAAATTAACTAATGAAATTATTATATCATACAAAATATATAAGTAAATTATAAAAAAAGCAATAGATGATCTATTGCATAAATATATATAAATCGCTTCAAAAAGCGAACGCTTGTTCTGGCAGAGGATGAGAGAATCGAACTCCCAGCAAAAGTTTTGGAGACTCCTATGTTACCATTACACCAATCCTCTAAATTTCTTGCTAACGAGAATATTTTAACACATATTTTATTTTGGTTCAATATAATAATTTAAAATACATAATAATATAAAATATGTTATTATAATATATATACAAAAGGAGTAATTATATGTTAAAGAAATCTGAAGCAATAGATAGATTATTAAGAGAAAACCCTGAACTTGGAGAAAGAAGATTTGGGCTACCTGATATTGGTAAAAGAATTGATGGAGATTTTTTTAATCCAACAGTTCAAGAGATAGCTGATGCTATAGATTTTTATGGTTATGAAGTAAGAGATGAATTAATCACTATAAAAAAAGATATTGACCTTGGTGGAGGTAATCCAACTAATTTTAAACCATTCCCTTTATCAATAAAGAGAATGAAGGAATCTTTAGATAATTCACTTATGTTTAAATATCCCTATACCGAAGGAGACGATAATATAAGGCGTATTCTTTTAGATTATGTTGAGTCTTTAGGATTTAGAAATGATATGCCATATTCATACGATGATATAGACGAAAAAGGTTTATGTGTTCACAATATTACCTTTTTACCATCAACTTCAATTGCTTTTAATATGATTATTAATATTATTGCAAAGCCAGGAGATGTAATATTAATACCTGGACCAAACTATGGACTTTTCACGATTCGTGCTGAAAGAGCTGGAGCAGAAGTTGAAATACTACCTCTAGAAGAGGAAGATGGTTGGTTAGCTAATCCAGATAAGTTAGCTGCAAAAATTGATGAAATAAATGATGCTCTTCAAAAAGTATATAATAGAAGAAAAGGATATGTTCCAAGAGTAATCGCGTATCTAAATACTAACCCTTCAAATCCAACAGGTAAAGTAATGGGAGAAAGTGAAACAAAAAGACTAGAAGGTATTGCTCGTGTATGTCAAGAAAGAGGAACATTTGTAATCGATGATTTAGTTTATCGTGATATAACTTTTAATGAAGAAAATATTGCAAAACCTATCTCAACAATTCCTGGAACATTTAGAAATACAATTTCTCTATTTGGTTTATCAAAGAGTTATGGTATGGCTTCTTTAAGAGCAGGATTTGTTGTAGCAGATGAAATAATTATAAGAGAGTTAGTCAATCGTATTTTTCAAGGAATGGATTCAGCACCTGATATAGTTGGACAAGCTCTAGCAGGTGCATATAATACAACAAAAGAAAGAGAACTTGCCTATAAAGAATACTTTAGTGAACTTAGAAGTTTGTATGAATACAAATTTAATTTACTTCTATCTTTAGTAGAAGGAGTATCTTCAGTAGATCCAAGATATAAAGATAAAGTTTTAGATACACTTAATAAGACTAATTTAACAAGTGATGAGATTAACGAATTATTAGAAGGCTTACCTTTAGTAAGTATACCTGCTCGTTTAATTCCAGAAGCTGGATTCTTTGCAATACTTGATTTTACTAAATTAAAAGGAATGAAATATAAAGGAAGTATAATTAACACAGAAAGAGACTTACTTAAATTTTTCTATAAAACTTGTCGTATAAGATTTCTTGTTGGTCAATCAATTTCGTGGCCTAAAAAAGAAGATTTAGTTGGTCGTATCACTTTTGCAATAGAAGATGATTTACTCATATCATCATTTAAGATGATGCATGATGCAATTAAATTATTAACTCCAGGTGATGAATATAAAATAAGATTAAATAGATTAGAAGATCAAGAACAAATGGCTCATATAAAAATCGATGGATGGCGTAATGCTTATGATAATATTGTATCTTCTAAATACCTAAAAGCCTTAGACTATAAACAACAAACAGAAAGGTACATAGCTTCCTTTGAAGAATTTAAAGATTTAGTGCTAGTTGCCGTTAAAGATGAAGAAGTATTAGGTTATTCATGTTTTAATATTAAAGAAAATGAAAAATATGATTCAGAATTAGTTAGCTTATATATTAAGACAGACTCTTTAAATAAAGGAATAGGGTCTTCATTATTTAAAGAAACAGCAAAAAGATTACATGAAAAGAACTGTGATAATATGATTATCTGGTGCTTTAAAGATAATGAAAATGCTAAGAAATTCTACAAAGATATGGGTGGATCTATCGTCGAAGAAAAACTTGCTTCAATTGGTGATGAAAAATATGAAGAAGTATGTTTCTACTTTGACTTAGATGCATTAAATGACAATCCATTTTAATTAAACAAGGGGGATATTTATGGAAGATACAATTTTAGATGATGATGTAAAAAAAGATGCAGAATTAGTACTTAGTACAATAAAAAAGTATGAAGAAGGAGATCTATCTTTAGAAGATGATGTAGTTGATATAATTGGTGGATTATGGGATTACACAAAATATAGCAAAAAGGTGAGACTACAATATAAGTTTATTATCATGCTTTATAAATCAATCTCATTATTTAAAAATATAAATGAGAGTATTATAAAAGAGGCATATGCTTCAGTTGATAGCTATTACGAACTTTATGTATCTTCATCAGAAGAATTAAAAAGATATTTAAATAATGGTTTTAAAACTGGTGATTTTCCTGACTTAGAAGCTGCTTATCTTTTAACAATATATCTTTCATCAATTATAACTAATATTAATGATTATTTGAGTGAGATAAATAGTATGGAAAAAAGTATATATAGTGGATATACTTACTTTGGAAACAAAAATATTACTTTATCTTGTGAACAAAGAGAAGAAAAAGTAAGAAAACTTGTAGATTCAATTAGAATAAAACGTGAAGAAAATGAAGAAGTATAAAAAAATATATGTAGAAATAACTAATAGTTGTAATTTAACTTGTCCTTTTTGTGCTAAATCAAAAAGGCCTAAAGAATTTATTACTATAGATAATTTTAAAATAATTTTAGAAAAGTTAAATAATTATACTGACTATCTTTATTTTCATATATTAGGTGAACCACTCATACATCCTAAAATAAATGAATTAATTGACCTAGCTTCTAAGAATTATAAAGTAAATATAACTACTAATGGTTATTTAATAAAAAATATAAAAGATAATAAAAATATTAGACAACTTAATATATCCTTACATAGCTATAATGAACGTTACAACAAAAGCCTTGAAGATTATTTAAATGATATATTTGAAGTAACTGATAAATTAAAAGAGTATTCATTTATCTCTTATCGTCTTTGGGTAACATCTATTTATAATAAAGATATAATTGATATATTAAACAAAAAGTATAATTCAAATCTTGATTATAAAAATATAAAGAATAATTCTACAATAAGTAAAAATATATTTATTAGTACACATGATGAATTTATTTGGCCAAATGATTCTTGTGAATTAAATAATTCTGGCTCATGTTATGCATTAAAAGATCATATTGGAATACTTTCTGATGGCTCTGTTGTTCCTTGTTGTTTAGATTCCGAGGGAGTTATTAAATTAGGTAATATTTATGAAAATAATTTAGATGAAATAAGATCTTCAAAAAGGTATAGAAGTATAGAAGAAGGTTTTAAAAATAATATAAGAATTGAAGAATTATGTAAGAAATGTAATTTCAAATAAAAACAAGCTTAGTTCATTAAAGCTTGTTTTTTTTGTTTCTTTTTTGTTGCATTAACTTGAATCATTGCACTAATCTCGTTTACTATATTATTAGTAGCATCTGGGAAAGATACTTTATCTGAATAAACACTAGCAAAGTTAGTTATAACAACAACTCTTATTAGTGGAACACTTAAACCTGTTATAGAACTTAATTCATTACAATAACTTTCAATATCAACAAGTTCCGTTTCATTAACGTTACAAGTATTTCCCATAAAATATTCCCCCTTTAAATTGTCATCTATAATAACATATATTAATTTATCTTGCAAGTAATTTTTTTGTAACAATTGTCTTTATATTTTTTATATATTCATCATACTCACATTTGCTAATTGGGAATCCATATTTAAGGGTTTCATAAATATCAAAATTAGTTGTTTGTGGTAAAACTCTTTTCATAAATTTTTGATTAATAACTTGTAGTGGAGAAATTATATCTTTCTTTTTTATTTTATAAGAAGAAAGTAGGTTATCAACCAAGTTAGAAAAGAAATAATCATACATTCTTTCATGATTGACAACATATTTAAGTAAGAATAAAACATATTCATAAGAATTAAATAAAGCTTCTCTTTCACATGTGAAAAAACTCCAATATTTATTATAATCTTTTATACTTAATATTCTAAATAAACCAAATTCATTTTTTATAATTCTTGGAAGTGTTCCAATATCATTTAGATGAGCCATTTGATATATATGAGTTATTTCATGCACTAGAGTAAAAATTATCATTATATTTGTAAATAAAATTAAATCATCATCATTTGAATCAGCATAACCAGAATAAGCATCTTTAATAAGCTCATCATAGTTAATATTTAAAATTTTTGTTTCAAAATCATATCTGGCTAAATTATTATCTTTTTTATTTACAAATATAATATCAATAAGAAATGAAGATACTTTAAGATGAGTTAAAAAACACTCAATAAAATTTCTAATATCTTCTTCATCAAAAACACGGTTCTTTATCTTTTTAATTAATAATTCATTTATATAATATAAATTCATGTCACATCACAGTTAGTTATTATAACGCATTTTAATAATTATGTTATAATAATTTTTAGGTGATATTATGAAAAAATATTATAAATATGAATTAAATATCTTACTTGCAAATATACTTTCATTAGTGATGTTAATAATTCCTATTATAGTTTTATCAATTCTAAAATTTGATTTTTACTCTGGGAGTTCAACAGGAATAATGTTAATTGAGATTATCTTATATTTCATTATTCATGAGATATGTCATGGGATAGGTTTTCTAATATTTGCAAAAGATAAGAAAAATATTAAATTTGGTGCTGCCTTAGAAAAAGGTGTATTATATGCAGCTTGCCAAGAAAAAATTAATAAAAGAGAGTCTCTAATTTCAATTTTTCTTCCCCTAATTATCTTATCTTTTATTACTTTCCCAATCGGGTATATATTTAATTTACCTGATTTAGTACTACTATCTATTATGAACTTTGGTGGTGCTATTGGAGATATATTAATGGGGATTTTAATACTTAATGCTCCTAGTGATGTTTCATATATTGATTATAATACAGATATAGGTTGTTATCTTATATCTGAAAGTGATTTAGAAAGTTACACTTCTTTTGGCTTTAAACTAATAGAAAGTGGAAAAGAAAGTGAAAAAAGTGTCGATACGACTATAAAAAGATTGTATGTATCAAAGAGTTCGGCTATAATATTAGCAGTTCTATTAATTATAAGTTTGGTAACTGAACTTATATAATATAAGGAGGATAAATATGTTAGAATTAAAAAGTGTATCTAAAGTTTATAATACAGCTGGTTTAACACAAAAAGCTTTAGATAATGTTTCTATAAAATTTAGAGAAAATGAATTTGTTTCTATTTTAGGACAGTCAGGTTCTGGTAAAACAACTATGTTAAATATAATTGGTGGACTTGATAATTATACTAAAGGAGACTTAATAATTAATGGTATTTCAACAAAGAAATATAAAAATCGTGATTGGGATATATATCGTAATCATCGTGTTGGTTTTGTATTTCAAAGTTATAATCTAATACCACATCAAACATCACTACAAATTGTTGAACTTTCTCTTACCTTATCTGGTGTAGGTAAATCCGAAAGAAGAAAAAGAAGTATTGCTGTATTAAAAAAAGTTGGATTAGAGCGTCAAATGAATAAACGTCCAAACCAAATGAGCGGTGGACAAATGCAAAGAATCGCAATTGCACGTGCACTTGTAAATGATCCAGATATATTACTTGCAGATGAACCAACTGGAGCATTAGATTCAGAGACTAGTATCCAAGTAATGAATTTACTTAAAGAAATAGCTAAAGATAAATTAGTTATAATGGTAACTCATAATCCAGAACTTGCAGAAAAATACTCTACAAGAATAGTTAAATTATTAGATGGAAAAATAGTTGATGATTCAAATCCTTTTGATGGAAAAGAAGAAAAGAAAGATAACAAAAAATCAAAGAAAAGCAAGATGAGTTTCTTAACTGCTTTATCACTTTCACTTAATAACTTAATGACAAAAAAAGGAAGAACTATTTTAACTGCTTTTGCAGGATCTATTGGTATAATTGGTATTGCGCTTATTTTATCATTATCTAATGGTATTCAAAATTATATTAATAAAACAGAGAAAGAAACATTAGGTTCATATCCATTAACTATCTCAAAAGAATCTGTAGATATATCTAGTATGCTTGTTTCTTTTATGGATGCCGACAGTGAAGTTAAATACAATGATGATTTAATTCACTCTAAGAATATTATGGGAGATATGTTCTCAAGTATTACTGAGGATGTTAAAGTAAACGATTTAGCATCATTCAAAAAATATATTGAAAATGACAAAAAAGAAATAAACGATTATGTAACTGATATTGTTTATGGTTATGATATTCAATTAAATCTATATAAAGATGATGAAAAGAAAGTACAAAGAGTAAATCCAACAACCGTACTTGACGCAATAGGTATGGGAACAGATGGTGTTTCAAGTGTATATTCAGGATACATGTCTAACTATGATGTATTTACTGAACTTCTTGATAATCAAGAGTTTAATGAAGGACAGTTCGATTTAGTTGCAGGTTCTTGGCCAAAAGAATACAATGAATTAGTAATAATTTTAAATGGTAATAATGAATTATCAGATTATACTCTTTATAGCTTAGGTCTTCTTGATCAAGATGAATTAAAAAAACAATTTAATAATATGGTCAGTGGATCAAAAGTTGAATTTGAAAATAAAACTTTTACAAAAGACGACTTATTAGGATTAAAATATAAATTAGTTTTAAATACAGATTTTTATAAAAAGAGTAATGGAGTATGGATTGATAAAAGTAATGATGAAGACTACATGAAAAAAGTTTTAAAAAGTGCTGATGAACTTAAAGTAGTTGGAATTATAAAACCTAATGAAGAATCTGTATCAGACTCTGGTTATGGTCTTGTTGGTTATACTCACGCCTTATGGGAAAAAATGATTAAGGAAATTAATAAAACTGAAATAGCAAAAGACCAATTAAATAATAAAGAGAAAAATATATTCACTGGCAAAAAATTCAGTGATGCATCCTCATTTGATATGAGTGACTTATCAAAAGAACAACTAGCTGCAATTCAAAAAATGAGTAAAGAAGAACTTGCATCTTATATGGAAACAATGTCTAGTTTTGCATCTTCTACTTATGAACAAAATTTAACAAAATTGGGAATTGCTGATTTAGATAATCCTGATTCTATTAATATATATCCTCGTGACTTTGATGCTAAGGAAAAAATAACAGATATAATTCATGAATATAATAAAGGAAAAAATGAAGACGATGAATTACAATATACAGATGTATTTGGACTAATGATGTCCTCTGTATCTAGCATTGTCAATGTTGTCTCAACTGTCTTAATCGCCTTCGTTGCAATAAGCTTAATTGTATCAAGTATCATGATTGCAATTATTACTTACATATCAGTAATTGAAAGAACAAAAGAGATTGGTATCTTAAGAGCTATCGGAGCAAGTAAGAAAGATATCTCAAGAGTGTTCAATGCAGAAACTTTAATCGAAGGAGCATGCGCAGGTATTATGGGTATACTAGTAACATGTTTAATTAATATACCAGTAAATGCTATAATAAAAAGTGCACTTAATATAAGCGGTATAGCTTCATTACCATATGTTGGAGCTATAATATTAATAATTATAAGCATAATCTTAACTTTACTAGCTGGATTAATACCATCAAGAATGGCAAGCAAAAAAGATCCAGTAGAAGCACTAAGATCAGAATAAAAAATAACAGATATCATATCTGTTATTTTTTTATTAAAAAAGGAAAAAAGCGGGGGTCAAATGATTTATAAAAAAGAATGACACTCGTTATAAAAAGTTGTATTATAAAGATATAAAGAAAAGACGTGGTTATATGGTTTCTGATGAAGAAATTGGTAAATATATAAAAGAACTAAGAGAAACAAAAAGAATAACACAGGAAGAATTAGCTAATTCTATACATATTAGTAGAAATGGACTTTCTGATATTGAACATGGAAAGATAAAACTTAGTGTAGATCGTGCCTTAATACTATCAAATATTTTTGGAGTTACAGTATTAGATATATACAATGGTGGAAAATATAAAAAAGAAGTTATTAACCAAACAATCGAGAAAATAAACAACTTTTCTATAAAAAGTATCAAGTCAAAATATAAAATAATGATTACATCAATTACCTTAATATGTGTTGCCCTTATTATTATCTTTCTATCATATTATTTTTTTAATTCGTATAATTCAGTTAAAGTCTATAAAGTTGAGGGAGCAAGCAGTAATTTCAAAACCAATGAAGGATTACTTATTGCATCAAAAGAAAAAATATATTTTAGTATAAGCGTAGAAGAAATTAAGGATAAAAAAATAAAAAGCATATCGCTATACCAAAATTCAGGTAATGATAAAAAATTAGTTGTTAAAAATTCAAACAGAAAATCAATATATCTAGCTGACTTTTATAATTACGAAGAATATTTTAACTATGACGATATAGTAAAAGACAAAATGAATTTGCAATTAATAATTTATTATGGTGAAGAAAGTGAGGAAATAAATCTTAATGTTATAAAGGATTATGAAAATAATAAAATATTATTTAAAAATAAAGAAAATATAAGTGAAAAAAATGATAAAGTAAAATATCATGATCCAGATATTCCAGAAAAAATACTAAATAATTTCACATACAACAATGATTCATATAGATATCAGGAGAAAATGGATTATTTTAATATGACAATGACATATTTTCCTGATGCTGGTTTATTCATTCTAAAAAAAGATTATTTGAATTATAGTAAGACTTGGAATTATCATATAGCATATGATTCTCTATTTTATAAAAAATATGAAGGTGATGAGGTTTCGATGGAAATAATAGAAACAAAGAATGGGTCAGAGTTAGCAAATGAGTTTTTTGAATTATATAATGAATATGTTAAATAACAGACACTATCTGTTATTTTTTTTGTAACAAAACTCTGACTTCAAAAAATGTCGGAAAAATCGACGTGACAAATAATAGATAGTATTAGTATGATTGAGTTAGAAAGCGAGAAATAAAAATGCACGCACAAAAAGTAATTGAATTAAAGAAAATAAGAAAATTATATCAAATGAAAAAAAGAAGCCTACTAGTATTAGATAGTCTAAATGTATCATTTGAAAAAGGAAAGTTTTATGCAATCATGGGACACTCCGGTTCAGGCAAGTCAACACTAGTTAATATTATAGGGTTGCTTGATCAAGCAACTGATGGGACATATTTATTAAACAAAAATGATGTATCAAAATTAAGCGATAATGAATTAGCAGAATTAAGAAGAGACACAATTGGATTTGTATTCCAAGATTATTTCTTAGATGAATACTTAAAAGCTTATGAAAATGTCATGTATCCAATGTTAATAAATAAAAGAATATACAAAAAAGATATGAAGGCAATATCTATAAGCCTTTTAGATAAAGTAGATTTAAAAAATAGATATGATCATTTTCCAAAAGAGTTAAGTGGAGGAGAAAAACAAAGAGTTGCAATAGCGCGCTCCCTTGCAAATAACCCAGATATAATAATAGCCGATGAACCAACAGGAAACTTAGATAAAACAAATGAAAAGAAAATATTTGAACTATTAAAAAATCTAAGCAAAGAAGGTAAGTGTATTATTGTAGTTTCTCACAGTGATGAAGTAAAAAAATATGCAGATGTCTTATATGAGTTAGATGATAAGAATATAGTAGAGGTGAAAAAATGAAACAAATGTTACCTCACATTAATTTTATCTTTAAAAGAAATATAAGGGATAAGAAAAATATATATTATATTATGATGATGAGTTTGTGTTCAATAATTTTTATAATTGTTCTATGTATGGCTTATTTATATTACATTAATTTGAACACTCAATTTAACAAAAATACAAGCTTTAGAACTTTAATAGTTTTACCTAGCAAAGCTGAAATGATGAAGTACATCTTAAAAAACGATACCAATGATTATGCTTACAATTTTGATGAAATAAAGAGCATTGAGCATATAACTGATGTATATTCCTCTAAGGAAAGTATGATAGCAATAAACGATGTAAAGATTGGACCTTATCAGGGTGAAACTTTATATTTGCTATATGGAACCGAAACTTCTATACCTAATTTAATTGCGGGTCATGAAATAAAATATGATGATGAAAATGTAGCTATATGTTCAAATAAGATTATTCCTAAAGAATCAATTACTTATAAAGAAATGGAGAAAAAAGAGATGCTTGATGGCAACTCCTTGCTAAATTCAAATATTTCTGGTAAGTATGATCTTAGAAAATATGATAAAGAAAAAGAAAAAAATATCATAATTGGAGAAAAAACAGTAGAATTTAAAATAGTAGGAGTTTATGATATAAAAAATTCTTATTTTGAAATGAATCAATGTTTTATCTCTGGTAAGCAATTAGAAGAAATGATAAAAGATTACTTACCCAAAAAAGACTTTTCAAGTGTAACTTCTCTATTTGTTCATATAGATTCTAGAAAAAATGTTGCTAACGTGAAAAGGGAATTAGAAAGATTAGGATATTCAGTTAATTATAAATCGTATGTATCTTCGTCATATCTAATTAAATTAATAAGTATTTTATCTGTTGTTAGTATTATTTCACTAATTGGCATTTTTATAATTTCGTTATTATACATAAAGAAAAAAATACTAAATAATTCTCATTTTATAAGTATGCTATCATCCGTAGGTTATCAAAAAAACAACATAAAAGCTTATTATTTGATTGATAATTTCTTTATAATTTTTATAAGCTCATTAAGCGTTATCTTATTTGCACTTGTGACAAATACAATTATTTCTTTATCAATGAAGGAAAAACTTATTAATATTGGAGTAGTATATTTTATGCCTTACTTAATAATCATAATTGGTTTACTAATTATTGGAATCACTTCATCTTTAACTAATATATGTTATGTAGAAAAACAATTTAAAAATTCAATAATTCGTTATGAAGGTGATTAGCTATGATTATAAAAGAATTTATTATTAAGAAAAGTACACACATATATATACTAGTATTTACGATAATAATTATGACACTTCTAACATTAAATTCAATAAAAACAGGTATAGAATTATCAATCCATGATATATATACCAAGAGAACTATATTTGTAGTAAAAACTCAAAAAGATTTAAAAAACAAACTAGTTTCAAATGAATATTTAGAAGACGTGCAAGAAGCATTAGTTATTCCATTATCAAATAATAAAGAGGTTTTAATATTAGATGATAAAATTAATTTTCAAATTAATAATGCTGGGTTTGATAACTTAATTATCTATAATGATATTAATAATGAATTAAAAGAAAATGAAGTACTATTAGGATTTGATTCTACAACTTATGAAAATATAAAACCTAATATTCAAAAATATATCGGACGTAAAATCATAATTAATTATTATGGTAGCCATGAATTAACTATAAAAAACTTATATGATTCAAAAGAAATAAACGAAATAAGGGTTTCAAATAATATTTTTAATGAAATAGTTAAACGAGAGAAAAAATATACATATATTTCTAGAATAAAGAAGGAAAAGTATGAACCGCTAATTGAAAATGACTTTTTAAATTTAAAAAAAGAAGAATCAGACTTTATTGATGTTATTTCTTTTTCCAACTCAAGTGGTGTTTCTGTTTATGAAAATTTAGAAGAATATCTAATATATTTAACATACATTATTTTAATATTAAATGTAATGTTCTTATTAATGATTATTATAATATATAAAAACATTTTAACAGATATGAAGAAAAATATTAAGTTAGAAAAAATATTTGGATTTTATAATAAGAAAATAAAAATTAATATCTTAAAAAGATTTAGTAGTATAAATATAATTGCTACATCACTAGCTATTATATTTAGCTTATCCATAAATAAACTATTAGAGCAAATGCTTAAAATAGAAGTAGTATTTAGCTATAAACATTTAATTGCTATTGTTTTAATAGAATTATTAGCTAATTTATTGTTGATAGGAACAATTAATAATAAATTAAATATTGCAAAATTAAAATCGTAATTAAATTTTTTATTTTGCTAGAAGGGGGGAAAAGAAAAATGAAAAAGGTATTTATATTACTTACTATAGTAGGTGTAAGTATTGCTGGAGTATCTGTAGCAGTTGCAAAATCGCAAGTAGCAACTATTCAATCTGGTAAAAGTTTAACTATTACAAAAGCAAGTACAACAGCAAAATTAACTACTGCAGTAAAGGCAAGTTATATTGGAAGAGCACCATTGTGGATAACTAACACAGTTTCTAGAAAAAATGCATTTGGAATTTATGAAAAATCTGGAGAAAACTTTTTTGGCATAACAGAAATTAATAAAGGTTATCCATGTGAGTATACATTTACAGGAATTAAAGACACTAAATCTAAATGGTTAAATGAGACCGAAAATGCAGCAATAAGTGGAACTTTTTATATTAATAATGGACTTGATTCGGAAAAGTAGATAGGAAAAGACTAAAATTTCTATTTTAATACCAATCCTAAAAAACTATTAATTAAATGGTTTGAATAGAGTGAATTAACTTCACTCTATTTTTTTACGCAAATAAATGTAAAAGTTACTATAATTAAGTGAATACATATACTTGACCATGTTATAATTAAAGTATTAAAGGAGGTAATACTATGTCTTCACGACTTGAATATGAAAAGTTTTTAAATAAAGAAAATTTTTATACTCAAGAAGAGATAGCTAATGAATTTGGTCAATCCATTAGAAAAAACATTGCTTCCTCTCTTATCTTAAAAAATGAATCATTATTTTTAGAATATAAAAACGATGATTTAATAGTTATAAATGCTGAAGAAAATAAGAGTATAAGTAAAAAGCTTATACATGACTTGCTTGATGATGAAGGAATGTATAGATATCTTCAGACAAACTTAAGTAATGATCTAGGTATTGCAGTAAGAATAGATTATATAATAGATTCTAAAAGTGTTGCTTCATTAAAGCTAACTAGAAAAGAATTCATTGAAGCATTAGATCAAATGAATAAAGAATTATCAAAAAAAGAATTGATGCGTTCAGCTGTAATAAGAAGTTCTTGGGTATTATTTTCTTGTGAACAAAGATACAGAAATAATATTCATGTAACTTACATAAACGAATCATGTCTTCAAATCCCTGTTTCAGTTTTACTTCGTATACTATCTTGCAGTGATGAAGAATTTAATAAGTTTATTAATGGGGACATCAATTTTGGTTATGCCAAAGAAATACTTGCCTATGCTTTAGTTGACTTCGTTGAAAGAGAAAGAATTACAATTAAGTATGTCTTCTCTGATAAAATTCTTAAAAGATATGAAAGTATAAAAAATTATTCACTAATAGATTTTGAATCTATTAATAAGAATCGAGTAAAAAATGATATTGATGAAAATGGAGAAAGCATCATCGATAAAATAGAAATATCCGAACCCTTAGAAGATTACCTAAATAAGGATATTAATAATAGTTATTCTAATTTAGAAAAAGCAATATTTTATTATATTAAATTATGTGAAGTATTTTCATTAGATGATAATTACTATTTGGATAGAACAGATGTCTTACTTGCTGAACATGAGAATAATGAAAATATTAATAAAAAGAGTCCTAATAACAATAAAATTACAATGTATGATTTTATATCTCTTTATGCATCTATTTTAGCTGACTTAAAAATAGATTATACTTTGAACCAATCACTCATGAATGGTGTAGAAGAAGCAGGTAATTTATTAACATTCAAGTATGGAGAATACTTAGTTTCTATTTCCTCCCTTGCTAATCCAAGTGCAAGTGACATTACTAATGTTAAGATTAATGATAGATTAGTTAATATTACTTCAATCAATAAAAATAAAACTACTAAGCAAAAATTTAAAGAATTAACAGAAAAAGTTTATAAGGATATCATAGAAAAAAGAGAAGAAAGAAAAACTTTCCAAGATTCACTTAATTCTTATAAATTAACTTTAAAATATTCTAAAATACCTGCAATCGACAAAGTATATATATTATTAAAAGAGATTTCTAGAATGAATTTAGATGGACTTGAACTAGTTGGCTATACGAAGAAATTATTTTTGACATTATTTAAAAATAATAAGAATATTAGAGTAAATATTTTAGCTAGAAAAAATGATTCATCATATTTAAGTCCAGTAATAATTGTTTCAATATTTGATAATGAGTATCATTATATCGTTATTGATAATAAAAGCAAGAACAATTTAAGAAGTGTTTCCATTGAAGAATTAACATCTCTTTTAAGTGACAATGAGTACTATTACATTGATAGCACAAGTTTGCAAAACTCTAATGAAATACCAGGGATAAGTAGATACGTAGGTGATAGAATTGTTAGATAAATTAAGAAACCAAGCAGAAAATTTATTAAGCGTTGATAAAGAAAAATATACATTAATAAAAAATATTTTAAAAAATGATAATTGTTTTTTTGAAATGACTATGGAAGAGGCATATTCTATTTTAAGAGATTTAAAAGTTAAGGAAGAAGACTTAAAGAAAGTTTATTTAATATTAATGAGCATTGAAAATGCCTAAGTTAAGGAGTGATTATATGGATTATCCAAGTATAGTAAGAGACACAATAGATTTTACAAGTGATACAGAAGTTTGTAATATAGGTTATAATGAAGGAACACTTGAAGATAACAGACCATATCGTGTTGAAGTATGGTCAAGCTATGGAATAACTAATGCAACCATATTTATATCTAATTTAGATATTGAGTCTATTTCACCAAAAGCAATAAAGAAGATGTTAATTGATAACAAAATAATTGATCTTGATAAAGATAAGATTTTCATAACAGAAGTAACTGATACAGAAGATAATACCTTCTTTTCTATAAATGTTCCATTAGAAGGAAAAGATGAAACAATTAACAAATTACTTGTAAAAATAAAAGATTATGAACTTTAGGAGGGACTATGGATTTTAGAGATATATTAAAAAATGATATAAAGAAGGGAAAATTAGTTTTAGGTAGTTCTGCTGGTGGAGAAAAATTAGTAGTTGATGTTAAAACAAATCCTTCTATAATTATTACTGGAGAAACTGGAAGCGGCAAATCTATTTTATTAGATCAAATACTTTTAGAGTTAATAAGTGAATATACATCTCTTGAAATGCAACTTATACTAGTAGATACATCAGGTGTAGAACTTAATTATTATGAAAATACTAATTATCCAATTTTTAAAGCAATAAATGACTTAGACAAATCAATAGTTGCCTTAGCTAAAGTTTTAGAAGAAATAGATAGAAGAAAGTCATTATTAAATGAAAAGAGTGTTACTACAATCGATGAATACAATGAAATGACTGATGAAAAAATACCTCTTTTAGTTATTGCAATAGATGATGATAAATTCTTACTTAGAGAAGAAGATACAGAAAAAATGTTATCAGGCATTATAAGTCAACTTGCCGGTTTAAACATTATGTTACTATTAGCAACAAGTGATGTTCATAATAAGTTCTTTGAAACGGATAAGAATGTATTTGCATCCCTTCTTATTTCATTTGATTATACTAATGAATCAGAAAGTGAAAAAAATAACATTGAAGGCTCCAATAATCTTGAAATCGGTACATTCTTAGCTAAAACAAAGAATCAAGTATTTAAATATCATAATTTTGAATTTTCCGATTCAATTATAAAAGAAGTATTACATTTAGATGAATAATGTTGACTATATTAATGATAATACATTTTTAATTCCATATTATAAACAATTTATAAAATTATTAAAAAACAATAAAATAATGTTATATGGTAATAAAAGCGAGAAGGATATCGAGTTTCTAAATTCAAAAAATCTTATCATAATTGATGAAAATGAACATGCATTTGTTGATGGTATAATCCTAAATAGTTACTTTGAATGTGATAAGTACGATTTACTTGCTAACACACTTAATAAAATAACTAGTATGCTTAAAGAAGAAGGAATTATATTACTTATAAACAATAAACATATAGTTTCTGAAGAAACAATAAAATACTTATTTAAGGAAAACTACGAATGCATAGAAGAACTTATTGGAGACGATAAATGGAATTTCATTTTATATCAAAAAAGGACTACTAAATAGTCTTTTTTTTTGCTATAATTAAATATGTAAAGTAAAGGAGGATATGAATGGAAAAACTTGACATTATTAAACAAGCAGAGCAATTATTACCTAATTCATTTGCAAATGCAACAATCATATCCCAAGACAAACGTATTCCTTTATTTGAGTTTTTGGAGAGTAATGCGAACCTTTTTGTTAAAGATGGCGCCGACCCTTTAAGAGTTGCTCAAGATATTAATGAAAAATTAGTAACAAGATTAAACCTAAATGACATTAGATTAAAAAGTGTAAGAGAATTTATTAAAGAAAATCCTAATTTTATTGATGTTATTCAAATTGGTCCAAATGAATTTAGAAATGTAAGTGATTATTTAATTCAATATGCCCTTGAATTTATGAATGATGATGGAACTCTTAACTATGCTGGTAAGACTATTGAATTAAGTGAATTATATCGAAAAGTATTAAATGATGAATATAAAGCACCAACTTTAGAAGGAAAAATTGAATCATGTGAATACTATGTAAGCAGAGTAGATAAGGAAATATTAGAATCTACTTTAGATGGTATGAATATTACGGTAAGAGAATATATTGTTAAAGTTCTTCCAACAAAGATGGATACAGAATATTCAGTTAACTTTGGAGAAAAATCAATTGATTTAAATGAATTTATTAAAGAAATAGTTGACCATCAAGCAGAAGTTTTAGCAACGCAAAAGAAAGAACTTGAAAGAAAAAAAGAAGATGAACACAATAAAACCGGAGATAATCCAGGATTAGTAAGTGAAATACAAATAAGATTAAATGAAGACTCAGTACCAGAAGTAACCGCTGAAATACCGGTAGTTCAATCTAGTTTATTAACTGATGCAGAAATCTCTTCACAACTTACTAATCTAGGTAAGAATGAATCAGTTACATCTGAAGAATATTATCGTGATGTTTTAAACAAACTTAAACAAACAATCGATGGAACTACAACTATACATGACTTGGAGTCTGTAACTAAATATTTTGATTCTATAGTAGAGGATGCAAGAAATAGCGAAGTATATAAAGATGTAAATCCATATATAAATTCTGTAAGCGAACTTATTGCAAATAAACAAAGAAATTTAATAAAGGTAAATGGTAATGCAGAAGAATATGCAGATGTATTATTCAGTGAAATAAATTCAATGACTAATGAACTTAATGGATTCACAACACTAGATGAATACAGCACATTATATGGTAAAGCTTTAGAAAGATATGGAGATGCTTTAAATAAAGGAATAAAGGATATACAACTAAAAAGTGCATTTACTTTATTACTAAATAGAATAAATGAAAAAAGATTAGTTTTAGAAGCAACAATTGGTTATCAATCCCCTGAAGTTGAAAGAGCCAAAGTTGAATTAAACGAGCTTATTAGCAATATTAAACAAGATGTTTTAACAATTGAGCATGATGCAAATAATTTAGGTAGTCTTGCTGGAACTGAAGTTCGTTTGAATTCTTATATTGAAAAAGCTTATCAAAAAGTAGAAGATGCATATAATGCCAGATTACTTACTGAAACTGATCGTGAATATTATTGTAATCGTTTAAGAGGTTACTCTATGGCAATACAAAGTGAAGCAAAAATCGGGTTTGGAATTAGGTGATTAATATGACAGATGAATACAGTGAACTTTATAGTATGCTATCAACTGATCGTGATGAGGTAAGAAAAATTAAAGAAGCTTACCAACAAGATATAAGCTTACTTATGGGAAAAATAAGAAGTTATCATATCAACAATATAGATATATCAGAAGACTATGATTTAGAAAATAACTTTGATAAATTTAAAGTTGATGATACATATTTAAGATATAAAATTAATAATGATGCAATTGAGTATAAAATATCACTTCTTCAAGGATATTTAAATGACTTGTTTATTGAAAAAAAATTTAATAACTATAGAAGAGAGCAAGAAGAAAAAATGACTAAAAATGAGTACTTGGAATATACTCATAATCCAAGCGTTAAAAGTGATAAGATATCTCAATGGTATCAAGAATTTATGCAAAAATAAAAGACTAGTTTAGATTTAAACTAGTCTTATTTTTATACAGAATATCAATATCAACGTTACCTTTTATACCATCAACTCGGCCAACATTACTCATTTGCCATAAGAAGTAATCTCCTTCATAATTAGTTTGATTTGTATAATGTGCTAACCAAACAGGCAACTTTAATCTATTCATCCAAATGTTTTCTAAATAGAACTTACTACTATATAGCATAGTGTCATAGCCACCACTTTTTAATTCTTGAGCAAAAGCACATAATGTTTCATCTAAATCATGGATACTTATTCCATACTTTCTAAACTTACTCCAGTTTTCCCAATCAAATGCAACCGGGAAATCGAGATCTATTCCATCAAGAGCACGAAGCGTCCATCTAGCATGTTCAAGAGCAGTTTCTTTATTAGTTGCTGCTGTATAGATATAAACACCCACCTTTAAGCCTGCATTCTTTGCGCCTTCAATGTTTTGCCTAAAGTACGAATCCATTGAAATATCTTTATCAATATCTGAATTAATTCCCATACGCATTATAACAAATTCAACTCCAGCATTTTTTACTCTTTCAAAATCTATTGTTTCTTGCCATCTTGAAACATCTATTCCAATCATCACATCATCATTCTTTTTTTCACTTATTACATTCGAAATTGGAAGTGTTGTAGTTTGTTTATTTGAATTACCATTTGAAGATATTTCATCAACTACGTTTATTTTTAAATTCTTTCGTGTTTCATTATTAGATGAATCTTTAATAACATACTGAACTTCGTAAATACCAGATTTAGTTAAATCATATTCACCATCTATTTCACAAGTAGGGGATCTGTCGTAATTATCACCAAACACTATTTCATCACAAGGATAATAATCATTTAATACTTTTATTGTCCTAAATGTTGGAGCATTTATAAAAACAGGATTTATAGAATCAACAACTGTATATTCAACTTTCTTTTTATAAGTTTTATCAGCATAAGTAAACTCCACTTCAATATCTTTATTACCTATATCACTAGTATCTAAAGTACTATTTAAATTATTTATCATTGTATTAGTGTTACCAATTAAATCACTAAGTGTAGACTCACTAAAAACTTCTATCTTGATATCTTTAACGTCGATAATAACATCTTCAGGAATAACTTCTTTTTTCCCACATCCAGTCAAAAATAAAACTGATAAAATCACAATTAATATTTTCATAAACATCACTAGCATAATTATATAATAAAATATTGATTTATGATATAATAATTTGGAAGTTATGGAGGATACTTATGAAAATTAAAGAAGATTTTTTATGTCCAAAATGTAAAACTAAGAATAGAATAAAAATTTTTACAGAAGTAAGTGGAGATAATATAAAAAAAGTTATAGATAAAAGTATATTTCTTAATGAGTGTAAAAATTGTCATGAAAAAATATCTGTTGAATATCCTCTAACAGTAACTGGAAGTAATTATACAATATATTTTACTCCAGGTGAAAATAAAGATGTTGATAATCACCCCTCAACTATAAATCGTGTATGTGATACATTTGATGATTTAAAAGAGAAAATCCTTATTCTTGAAGATGAGTTAGATGATATAGTTGTTGAAGAATTAAAAAACCAAATTAAAAAGAATTTACCAAACTTAGATATTGAAGATTTGGATTCACTTGAGAGAGTTAGATATAATTCTAAAGATCAAATAAATCTAAATTTTAGTTTAGTAGGTATAAAGAAAATGGTTGGAATAAGTACTTCTGAATATCAAGATTTAAAAAAACACATAAAGATCAAAAAAATAAATAAAAGTGTATTAATCGATGAATACACATATAAAAAATATATAAGGATGTGTCGTTATGAAATTGCAAGTAAAAAACGCTTCCGTTTCTTTAAATGGTAATACAATTTTAGAAGAAATAAATTTTGAAATAAACGATGGTGAACACATCGCAATTGTTGGTAGAAATGGAGCTGGAAAAACAACTCTCTTACGTGCCCTTGCAGACAATGAAATGTTTGATGAAGGTGTAGGAGAAGAAAAGTTTCAAATTAATAAAATTGGGACATTTTCAATCGGCTACATGAAACAAGTTGAATTTGAAAATGAAGAATTAACTCTTATAGAAGAAATAGAGAAATCTTTTAAATCATTAATTGATATGGAAAAAAGATTAGCTTCATACGTAAAAAAAATGAACGAAAATAATACTGATGAACTTATCAAACAGTACACTGATTTACAAGAAAGCTTTAAATTACTTGGGGGTTATTCTTATAAAAAAGAATATGAAGTAATGTTAAGTAAATTTGGTTTTACTGAGACAGATAAGTCAAAAAAGATAAGTGAATTTTCTGGGGGACAAAAGACAAAAATAGCTTTTATAAAATTATTATTAAGTCATCCAGATATCTTAATGTTAGATGAACCTACAAATCACTTAGATATAACAACAATTGAATGGCTAGAAGAATATTTAAAGAATTATAAGAAAGCATTAATAATAGTTTCCCATGATAGAATGTTTATTAATAATATAGCAACAATTATTTATGATATTGATTATGGTAAGTTAGTACGATACAAAGGAAATTATGAATACTATGAAAAAGAAAAGAAACTAGTTTACGAAAAAACATTAAAAGATTATGAGTTTCAGCAAAAAGAAATAAAACGTTTAAAAAGTATTTATGAAAGATTTAGATATAAACCATCAAAAGCAAGTATGGCTTTATCTAAACTTAAGCAAATCGAGCATATGGATTTAATTGATAAACCACTTGAAACTGATATGCGTGTATTTAAAACTAACTTAAGTGAAATGGAAGAGTCTGTAAAAAAAGTTTTAATAGCTGAAGACTTAGAAATAGGTTATGATAAACCTTTATGTAAACTTAATCTAACTATTTTAAGAGGAAAGAAAATAGGCGTTATTGGAGCTAATGGAATTGGTAAATCAACCCTTCTTAAAACTTTAAATGGCTTACTTGATCCAATCAGTGGACATGTTTCTTATGGACTACATGTAACCCCAGGATACTTTGATCAAAATCTTGCTATGATTGATAAAGATAACACTGTATTAAAAGAATTTAGAAGCCACTTACCAGAACTCACTGAACCAGAATGTCGTCGTGCATTAGGCTCTTTCCTTTTTAAAGGAGAAGACGTAAATAAAAAAATAAATGTCTTATCAGGAGGAGAAAAAGTAAGATTAGAACTATGTAAAATACTTTTCAATAAACCAAATTTTTTAATACTTGATGAACCAACAAACCATATGGACATAGTTGGAAAAGAACATCTTGAAGATATCTTAAGTGAATATAAGGGGACAATTATTTTTGTTTCACATGATCGTTATTTTGTAAAAAAGATAGCTGATCAATTACTAGTATTTGATGAAAATGGAGTAACCTTTTATCAATATGGGTATGATGAATACATAGAAAAAAATAAGATAACGGAAATCACTAAAGATAAAAACATAATAAAAGAAAAGGCAAATGAACAAATTGAAGAACTCTCTCAAAAAAGTGAAAACATTTATGAATTAAAGAAAAAATTAAATCATTTAGAAAATGAAATAATAAAATGTGAGACTAAAATTAAAACTCTAGAAAGTGATTTATTCAATACGGATATATATGAAGATTATAATAAATCTAATGCAATAAATGATAAAATAAAAAAGTTACAGTCAAACTTAGAAGAACTGAATATTGAATGGGAAGAATTAACAAATAAAATTTTAAATAATTAAAAAGACGAATTTATGATTCGTCTTTTGTTAATTTTTTTAAAACTTTTTTTATTGCAGAAGCATTGATATTTTCAACACTATAAATTCCATCATCTTTCATATTTTGATAAATTTCATCTTGCATAGATAGAGCTTCAATCAAGCCATTATTATATACATTTCTAACACTTTCATTACTTGATTCAATAGTTGCATATAAATAAAGTGTAGTAAGTGATTTTGTTAATGTTAGAACATTTTCTAATATTATTTTATTCTCCACACATATCACCCATTAACTTTTCTAAGTCACTTACTAAATCATTATGCCTATCCATTTGATTATCAATAAGTGTAATGTAATTATCATCATCAATTACATCTTTACTTGAAGATAAAATATCAATTACCAATTTCTCATGATTATATAAATCTTCAAGATAATTTAATTCTTTTTGACTCATAATATCGCCTCCACTATTATTATTGCCAATTTTTCTTTTATTATACTTTTAAATGTGTTACAATAGTTTCCAATTGGAGGGGGATAATATGAGAGAAAGAAAAATAACCGGCTATAAAAGATTAGATAGAAACATCGTTGTTGAAACAGATATAAAGTTAAAATTTCAAAGAGAAGTAGATGATGATATAGACGATACTTTCATCACTGATATAATCACTGAACATGGAGAAGAGAGTATAAAAAAATGCATAAGGGCATATGAACAAAGCGAACTACCAGATATATTTTTAAAAGGACAAAAATTCATATTAACTAACCAGTTACCATATTATATTTATGGGTACTTATATTTACCAAATGACGATATTGTGCTTGATATTGATACAATTAATAATATAAGAAGAGTTGAATCAACATTCTTATTTGGACATGAGATGGGTCATAAGATAGATAGATATCGCGAAACTACTAAAACGAAAGAAGAAATTGCAAGAGTATTACAAATGTCCTTTGAAGGAAATGAGTATAATTTAAAAGAATTATATGCAGACCTATGCGGTTTGATTGTCTCTGATTTTAATAGATTTCATGAAAGTGATCAAGTAAAATATTTAAAAAGAAGAGTTTTATCTGATTTGCATAGATATTAAAACAAAACGAAAGTTTTGTCTTTTTATTTTATGAATTTGTGATATAATTAGCATACGCTATGAAAGAAGGAATAAGGATGGATAGATATAAAAGTGCAAATCTTGCTAGTATATTTGGTATAGTTGGAAATATCTTACTACTTATCATAAAGACTGCGACTGGATTTATAACTCACTCCCAATCAATGATTTCTGATGCACTAAACTCAGCAGGAGATATTATCTCATCTGTTATGACATTTATTGGAAACAAAGTATCGTCTAAAGCAGCCGATGAAGATCATAACTTGGGCCACGGAAAAGCAGAGTATATATTTTCTATGCTTATAAGTGTAATAATGATTACAGTTTCAGTGAAAGTATTTATTTCTTCAATAAAATCTCTTTTTTTTAACTACAATTATAACTATTCAAATGCGTTAATATTTGTTTGTATAATAACAATTATTATAAAAGTATTCTTATATATTTATACCTCTCGAATAGCAAAAAAATATAATAATTTGTTAGTAAGAGCAAATGCTAAAGATCACATAAATGACTGCTTTCTTACAGGTATGAATTTAATTGCAGCAATATTTGGTAGATATGGAATAACTTATGTTGATGGAATAGTTGGATCTATTGTGGTTATTTGGATATTTATAGTTGGACTTCGTTTATTTAAAGAATCATTCGATGTATTAATGGACAAAGGCATGGACGATACTTTAAAAAATGAAATTATGAAAATAATAAATAAACATCCAGAAATAAAAAAGACAAATCACTTTAATTCAACACCTATTGGATATCAATACCAAATATCCGTAACTATTTTTGTTGATGGAAATCTATCAACTTATGAAAGTCATGAAATTGCAAATAAACTAGAAAAAGAAATAACTGAGTTAGATGAAATATACTTAGCAGTAATTCATGTAAATCCTATAAGTACTCATAAACGTAAAAGTAAACGTTAATTCGTATAACTTTAAATACTATCTTGTTGTTAATTAACATATAATTTGTTAGAATATATATAAAGAAGGGTGATAAGTATGACAAAAAAAATCCCATCAAGAAATTATATAATCTTAATTGGAGTTATAGTTTTAGTCGTAAGTGCATGTTTTGCCTTTTATAACTTGTTTAATATTTATAAAGACAACAAAAGTAAAGTAAGCCCTCTTGCAAGTAAAGAAGTTTTGTATGAGGATTTAAAGGAAGCAACAAAAGAAATTGATGCAGACACATTTTTAGTTATAAGTTTTACACAAGATGAACAAATCCATAATAATGAGCAAGAAATAAAAAAATATTTAAAGAATAATAATTTAATAGATAATGTCATGTACTTAAATGTCTTAGAACACATGACAGAACAAAATTTTATAAAAAATTTAAATGCAACATTAAATTTGACTGGTAGCCTTGAAATAAAGAAGTTCCCGGCTTTAGTATACTATAAAGAAGGAGTTCCAACATATACAAAGGATTCAAGTACATCCTTACTTAACAAAGATGACTTCAGCCAAGTTATTGATATGTATGAATTAGTAGCAAGATAAAATTATCTTGTTTTTTTTCTTATTAATTATATAATTATAAATGGAAGTGATAATATGATTAACATTGTTCTTTTTGAACCAGAAATACCAGGGAATACTGGAAACATTATGCGTACATGTGTAGCAACAAATTCCAAGCTTCATTTAATAAAGCCACTAGGATTTTCTCTAGAAGATAAGTATATAAAAAGAAGTGGAGTTAATTACATAGATAAATGTGATTATAAAGTTTATGAAAATATTGATGAGTTTTATGAAAAAAATAAAGGGACGTATTATTATCTAACAAGGTATGGACACAAACCACATACAGAATTTGACTATAGTAATTCAGATGAAAATATTTATTTTATCTTTGGAAAAGAATCAACAGGTATTCCACCAGAACTTTTAAAACCACATCTAGATTACTGCATGCGTATGCCTATGACTGCTAACGTAAGAGCACTTAACTTATCAAATACTGTTGCAATAATGACGTATGAAGCATTAAGACAACAAAACTATAATGACTTATTAAGAGATGAACCTCATAAGGTAAAAGATTTTATTGAAAAATCATAAAATCTTTTTATATTAAAAAATAGCAGTTATTATTAAAAAACTTTATTTTAAGGACTTTATAAAAATTTTTAAAGTTATTTTACTACTAATTTACTACTTTTTATCATCTAGAATAACTTGTCACAATAGTGTATAATAAAACTAAATTAAGGAGGAACAAAAATGGAAAAAATAGATTTTATAAAACAAAACTATGAAGTAGTTTTTGAATCAGAAAATATTTATTATGTAAAATTAAGTGAAAAATTGGTTAATGATTATTTAATTATGGTAAATGACCCTAATGTTGCTAATAAGATTAGTCATAAAGTTCGCAGTTATACTTATGAACAAGAGTTGAATTGGTTAAACTCTAAACTTGAAGAAAATGCTTTGTGTTATTCCATGATAGAAAAAAACACTGGCGAATATATTGGAAATATAGAGATAATGGAAATTAAAAACAATATCGGAGAATTAGGTATTTCTATTACGGCCTTAAAACAAGATAGGCATTTTGGTACTGAAGCTATTAAGGCTTTGATTAAATATGCTTATGAAGAATTAAACTTAGATGGAATGGAATTAAATGTTTATGCAACCAATTTAAGAGCAATTCATTGTTATGAAAAAGTTGGCTTTATAAGAGATGGAATAGGCAAAACTGAAGAAGATATTCATATGAAAATATCTAGATAATTGATAATAGTCTATATGCCAAATATAAATTAGCTATAAATTTTTGTTTGCAGTATCTAAAAGAATTAATATGCTACATGCTTCATGCTACATAATAAGGGTAATACTATCCTTATTATGGCGAGAACTTTAGTGGCTATGCCACTAGTCTCGCTTATTGGTATATTCTATACTATGCAATGTCATAGTATTTTTTAATTCCAACATAAAAACTAAAAAACTAATAATACAAATCAACTACTGAAATTTTACTACTAATTTACTACTTTTGAAAACGAAAATATAAGAAATTATAAAAGTATATGTGAATATCTTTTAAAAATAAAAATGTCGCAACTTCTATAAATAAAGGTTATAACGGCATTTAAGAACTTATGAAGAAATACTAATAAAAATACAATATTTTTTTATAAAAAAAAGAAGCTTTAAGCAGCTTCTTCAAATTCATCTTCTTCAGTTTCTTTATATTCACATTCAGAATTTTCACAGCAGCAACCATGACTCTCACAGTTACATTCGTCCCCGCACTCACATTCATCACCGCAGCTACATTCTTCTCCACATGAACATACATGTTTTTTATCTTTTTCAACTTGACTAGCACTTTCATCTATTGAGATTGCATATACAGGACAAGCATCGATGGCGTTTCTAGTTTCATCAGTAACTTCTTCCCCGATAACTGACGATAAACCATCTTCATCAAAATCAAAATTATTTGGTGAAATTGCAACGCAAGCACCACAACCTATGCATTTATCTTTATCAACAACTAGCTTCATAAAATCATCTCCTTAACTAATACAATTATACAGATTTACAACAAAAAAAACAACTTATATGTACAAAAATATACATAATATGATAAAATTCTAGTAGGGTGAAAAGTATGCAAAGTAGAATGGATAAGTATAGTGCATCTAACACTGAATATAAATCACGTACGCAAAGGAACAAAAGTTTATATGAAGATGTTAAGAATAGCGCATTAAACGAATTTGATGTTAATTCTAATGTTTCTGTAATAGATGACAATGCTTCAAGCATAGATATATCTAAACTAGGTAAAATACTTGATGAAAAATATAATGATTATGCACCCAAAAGAAGAAGTATAGAAGTACCAGCATACGAAGATGAACCAATTGTTAACCAACCACTTGTTGATACAAAAGAATATGATATTAATGCAATATTAGAAAAAGCAAAACAAGGAAAGAATGTTGATTATAACAAAGAAAGATTAAAAAAAGTTAGAGAAGCTCAATATGAAATTCTAAACAACTTGGATTTAGAATTAAAAAAAGTTGAGGATGCTAAAAGAAATAATGAAAGAAAAGCTGAAGAAGATAATTTAATGAATTTAATTAATACAATCACTCAGCTTGAAGTAAACTATAAAGAAGAAGCAAAGAAAAGAGAAACACAAAAAGATTTAGAATTATTAAATTTAACTGATGATTTTAATACACAAGAGGAGCCTGAAACCTCCACTTTAATTGAAGAAGATTTAACTAAGGCACAAAAGGAAATTCATTTAGTTGCCGATTCAGATAAAGAAGAACCAATAAATTCTCACGAAGAAAAATCAGTTGAAGAAGAAAAAGAAGAGAAAGTTGAAAAAACATTATCAAAACTTAATATTGATCTATCATCATATGATGATTTTTCTGATATATCAAAACAAGATACAGGAACAATTATAATTAAAATAGTAATTTTTATTATAATAATCGCGCTAGTAGTTGGAGCTGTATACATACTTAATATTTTATTAGATTTAGGATTGTTTTAAAAACAATCTTTTTTCATACAATATACTATGAAAAAGTTTAAAACTAAATCTATAAAAAGTTCACATAAAGAAATTCTCCTTATAATTATTACTATCACTACTTTTTTTATAATCAATTATTATGATAAAAAGATATCACCAAAATTAATAAATGTTGCAACAACTAAAATAGAAGAGATTTCTAATTTATACATAAAGAATAATATAGTTCCCCAAAATGTTGATGTTAACAAACTAATAAATATTAACAAAAATAGTAAAGATGAAATTTTATACGTTGATATTGATACTAACTATGCAAATGAAATAATGGTAGAAGTTATAAAAAAAATACAAGCAAATATTTTTGAATTCAATACAACAGATTCACTCTTAAAAAGACATAGAAATAATAATTACTTAATGTTACCATTGCTTATTTCAAATGATGGAGTTCTATTTCAAAATATTGGGCCACAAATACCTATAAAACTAAACTTTTATGAACATGCATTTGGTAATATAAAGGTGGAACTTGTAGACTATGGAATAAATAATGCTCTTATAAAAGTTTTTTTAGAAGTATACTTAGAACAAAAGATGTACTTACCATATAAAGAAGAAAAATTAAATAAAAAATTCGACTTACTTATTAGTTCAAAAATAATAAATGGCTCAGTCCCAAGCATATATGGTGGAAGTATTAATAAAACATCCAGCACACTATCAGGCTTATAACACTTTTATTTTATTCTAAAATATGTTATTATGTATTATAGTAGGGTGATGCTATGATAACTAGATATGTAGATAAAGTATTTATTAATCCAGCTATTGAAAATGGTATTAGTTCTTACATGCTTTATAAAGATGGAAAAACTTATCCTCCATTATTCACATTTGAAATGAACGTAATAAAGGTTCTAACTATCATTTATGGAGAAAAAAGCGTACTTCTTCCCTATAAGATAGATAATGAAAAGGCTTTTGAATGTAACTTACTAATGTATGATTTAAAAGAATCAGATATGAATAATTTCATTAAATATATGAATGAATATTATGAATTTATGAAAAACTATAAGTCAGAAAAGAAAGCAACTGGATTAACAACAGAAATAGAAAAAATTCTTCTTGAAATGATTATTAAAAGAAGTAAAAGAAAAGAATTTACTAGTGAAGAAATAAAAGAATTTGATCGCATATTTAATCCAATTGAAGGAAATCTAAAAAAAATCAAATCATTAGTATCATCAGACAATGGTTTAATCGTAAGAGCTTGGGAATCAAATAAGTTAGAATTAAGCAACACTCAACTACGTATGATTGCTGTTAACCCTAATTTGCTTGATAGCAATCTTTATAGCAAATATGGTTATAGCATTAAAACAATTGCTTCATTAAGCGAAGAAGAAATAGAAAAAATAAATCATATAATTACGATAGAAGAAAATAGAACGAATTTGGTAGAAGAAAAAAAGAATGTCTTTAAAAGAGGACAAATAGTTTTTACTACTGGCAATGGATTCGTTGATAAACTTATGCTTTTAAGCATTGTTGCAACCGAGTTAATGATTGGTTTTGTTATAACATGTATTTTAGGGGGATAATATGGAAATAAAAATAAATAATTTTAATTATGAAGTAATAAAGAATTATCGAGATGGTTTTGATAAAGAAAGTGTAGAAGAACGTGCTACAGATTATTTTTCCGAATATGATTATATATTCGGAGATTGGGCCTATGGAAAATTAAGATTAAAAGGCTTGTATGATAAAGATAATAAAAATGTAACAAAAATAAATAATATCGAAGATTTAGATAAGTACATTAAAGAAAACTGTGCTTATGATTGTAAATATTTTTTATTAAAGAAAAAATAAGGTTAGGTTAGTGAGGAACAAGTATGAATGATAATATACAAATTTTAAATAAAAATGGAGATGTAATGTCAGTTGAAGGAATTGCAAATGTTGCAATTGCTGATTTGAATAAGAAATATTTATTTTATACTTTAAACGAAAAAGTTGATAATGATTTGACTAAAATATACATTGCAGAAGCAAGTGATGTACAAGGCGCTGCAAATCCAATCAATGATGAAGAATGGGATAATATTAGGAAGAAAATGGTTAAAATATCACATAAGGAAGAAGTAGAAGGTGTAACATATTATTCTTTTGGTGAAAATATGATTAATGTTGGAGATGCAAAGAAATTAGCTGTAACTTCTGTTGCTAAACAAGCATTCAAAGAAGCGCAAACTACTCATACAATTTCAACTAATCAAACTGAAACTCCAGTAGTAAATGGTACATCAACTTTCTTTGCTCAAGAGCCAGTGACTTCTCAAAATGGTGATGAAGAAAATGGTGGTGGACAAAGTATATTTTCAAATCCTCCAATGCCGGAGCTAACAAACATAGAGCAGCCACAAAATTCAACAGTAACAACAGGAACTCAAGCAAGTGAAATACCAGCTGTACCAATTCAAAATCAACCAGAGATATCAAATGTTGATGCTGTTCAAAATCCTGCTGAAGAAACACCTGCTATTTCAGTTCCAGTTAATACAGACACACAAGTTCTAGAACAACCTGTTATAGAATCAATTAATAATGAAAGTGCTCAACCAACTTCGGAAGCTTTAGTAGAAAACCTTTCACCACAAGTTGAAAACGTCATAACTAATGCTTCGACAGATAATAGCATAATTTCTGTACCAGAGCAAATAAACAATAATGTACAAAAAGAAATAATTTCTGATGAAGATGCACTTAAAGCTATAGAAGTAATTCAAGATTATATAGCTCAAGAAGAAGCAGCATAATAGGAGGTTTTAAAATGCAAGAAGGAAAAGATTTTACAGAAGCAAAAAGAGTATTAGAAGATTTAGAGCACTATGTAAAAGGTAAAATTGCTAAAAAAAATAATGTAGTTGAGGAAACTCCAGTAGCAGTTCAAGAGATGTCTTTAGCTAGCCAACCTGAAGTAGTAAGTGATCATTTAGAAGAGGAATCAACACTTCAACCATTGGGAACTGAAACTTTAGAAGTAAATAATAAAGATATAGAAAGTGAAGTTCCAACTTTAGAAAGCGTTAATGGTGAAGGAACTTCTGACTTAAAGGATACAGTCACTTTGACTGATAATAATATGATATCCGAAGATGTAAAAGAAGCAGATTCAAATGGAATTGTTCAACCAAAAGTAAATGCAGGCTTAATTCCTGAGGTAACTGCTCAACCAGCTGACAAAACAGATTCAATAATTAATCAATCAGGTGGAGAAACACTTGAAAATATACCTGCAGTAAGTCTTGCGCCTGAACAAGGTGAAGGAAAAACTTCTGACTTAATAGATGCCAGTGTTGGGACAATGGCGACTGCCATTGGAAGTGGCAATGACTTATCATCGCAACAAACTTCTGGAATGCAAACATCTGATGACCAATTACAACAAGCACAAGCGATAAATTTACAGCCAATTGAAACATCACAAGTAGATGGAATTCCTGAAATATCTATTGCAAAGCAAGAAAGTTCGGAAGAACCAAATAATTATCAAGCAAGTGCAACTGGCGCTCAAGCAACAGTTAATGAAATAATACCAGCTGCAAGTGACAATAACGTAGTTATGCCAACAGGAACAACCTCTGAAGAAGCACATGATGATACACTAGTTGTTGGTCCTGAATCGTTTTCATTAAGTAGATAAAGAAGTATAGGTATAAACCTATACTTTTTTTCATAATCTTTAGTATGGAGAATATTATTTCATATTACTACAATTTAATTGTTGATAAATCGAAACTTATCAACAATATTTTGATAATAGAATCAAACAACATCCTCTTTGTAGTCAAACCTATTTATAATATAGAAATATTTGAAGAAATAATTAATAATATAAATGATAACTATTATCATCCGCTTTTAACAAAAGAAGGAAAATATTACTTTGATTATAATAATTTAAAATACGCTTTATTTAGAGCAGAATTTCCTACAGAAGTAATAGGAGATAATTTACTATATCAACCGGTGATATCTAGTAAAATAATCGATTATACAAAGATATGGGAAAATAATATAGATTATTTCATAAAAAAAATTACAGAAATGGAAAAAGAAGATTTAGATAAGATTAATTACCTAAATTATTACATTGGAATGTCAGAAAATGCCATTACAATAAATGAGAAAGCTAAAAGTTTATTGGGAGAAGCAAGACTTTCTATAAATCATTTTCGTATAAAATATCCTAATTACAGCTTAATGTATAAGGATCCTACAGAGCTTCTAGTTGATTATATATCTCGCGACATAGCAGAATATACAAAATCAAAATTCTTTTTTGACGAAATGAATTCCAATGATTTAATAAATATTATAAACAGATATAATTTAACAGACAAAGAAGTAATGTTTTTATTTGCAAGATTAATGTATCCTAGTTACTATTTTGATGCAATATCTGAAAAAAACATTGATAAACAAGAAAAAATTAATAAAAAAAGAGAAAAGTATGAAACTTTTCTCTATACATCTATGAAAGAAATTAAAACTACAAACGTAAATTTAAATATAGACTGGTTAAAACATTAAAGTTCAATATTAATGATACCCTTGCATTCAGGTACTAGTTCCTTAATTGCTTCATATATATTATCCTGAATAGTATAATCTTGGAACATACATGATGCACAAGCTCCATATAATTTTACATAGACATAGTTATCCTCGTACTTTATATATTCAATATCTCCACCATCGCTATTTAAATAAGGTCTAAGTTGGTTAATAATCTCAATAATTGTTGTTTCATCTTTTTTGGCTTCAGCAGCTTTAGATTTTCCTCTTTTCATAAAATCACCTAATAGCATTATACCACTATATTTCTTAATTTAATTAAGAAAAAGATATAATAACAAATTAAATATATACAAAATAGCGTTTTTTTGCTATAATTATACGCGAGGTGCAATTATGGAAGACGTTACTGTCGGAAGTGTTGTGAAAGGCGAAGTGACCGGAGTCGAAACCTACGGTATATTCGTGAAAATTAATGATAAATACACTGGTTTAGTGCATATATCAGAAATATCAGATAAATTTGTAAAAGATGTTCATAAATACGCTAACATTGGCGAAACAATCTATGTCGAAATAAAAGACATAGATAAAAAGACAAAAAAATGCATATTGTCTGTTAAGGATTTAAACTATAGGATTGATGAGGATAGAAAAGTAAAAGAGTCGGTCCGTGGTTTTAGTCCATTAAAGCAACACTTGCCTATATGGATAGAGGAAAAATATAAAGACCTCCATCCTAATGATTAAATGTCCCTTTGACACAGAAAAATAAGAAAAAATAATTGACATAGCAAAATGTGCTGTGTTATAATCAATTTGTTCCTGTCAAAGGAATACGGAGAAATACCCAAGTCCGGTTGAAGGGACTGGTCTTGAAAACCAGGAGGTCGGCAACGGCGCGGGGGTTCGAATCCCTCTTTCTCCGCCATTTAGTTTTTTGTTTATCGCGGGATAGAGCAGTCTGGTAGCTCGTCGGGCTCATAACCCGAAGGTCGTTG
>CAZWST010000003.1:0-75867 GCA_964636965.1 uncultured Muribaculaceae bacterium | reverse complement strand
TCTTTCAGTAATAACTGTTTCACTAATGTATCTTTCGTTATCTCTTAATATCTTATTTAAAGTTACACGATAATTTTCTTTTTCATCACGAGTAATTATTATATAAATTACGATTGCACAAATAGCTAGAATATCAATAATTATAAATACAATACCACCTGTAAATAATGCTTTATTCTTTATAACAGCTTCTCTTTGTTGTAAAGTAGCATTTTTATTATTAGATAATTCATAATCCATTGAGATATCAACTGTCTTAGTTGTTAATGGAATTGTAAGTTTAATAACTCCTGTATCTGAAATTGTTTTATCAAAGTGGGAATTCTTACCCTTAACATCTACCATTAAACTAATAACTAAATTAGCATTGGCAGTTAAACCATATTCATCAATAAAATCTTTAGCTATTTTATTATATTTATCATAGTTTACTTTAACATTCTCTTTTACACTTAAAGCATTGTTAACTGCTGTTACTTTTTTACTACTTTGTAAATATTCTTTTTTATCGTAGATTACTTTACCATCTGTATTAGTAACATTAAGTGTCGCTAAAATATAATATTCATAATCAATATCGATATCATCTTCACTTGAGAAATTATATGTAAAATCTGCATCTACATAATCAATCAATGAAGAAATATATTGTTTATCTTTTCCTAAATATTTTGTATCGAAGTGAGAGTTGTTCTTTAAGTATACTTTATAGTCTAAATCTGATGAATCAGTATAATTTATCTTATAAGTCTTCTTAAAAGTTAAAGATAAGCTAGTTATTAACAATAATACAACTAGTATAATTAATCCAACAGTAACTGTTAAAGGTATTGATCTTTTACTATTATTTCCTCTCAAAATTGGTAATTCAACTTTTTCCATTCTTTATCACTCACATTCTAAAATATTTCGCCTAATATAACTGAAGGCCATGCAATTAATGGTATCCTTTTTTCAACGGTACCTAATACATCCTTTTCTTCTACTAACCAATTATCAGCAGATTCATTCGCGTCTCCTTTTGTTTGGAAGACATATTCACCATCTAATGTATATACTTTAATAACACGGTGAACAATCATTACATTATTCTTTCTAAATACAATTACTTTATCTTTTAGATTTTCATGTTCAACATGTCTTCTATAAATTATTGCATCTCCTTTATTTATTGTACCTGTCATTGATTCAGAACCTATACCAATCATAGAATATTTAAATTCTCTTGATACAAGACAAACAAGTATAATAAATATTATTGATGAAATAAATGTAACTAACTTATTTTCTTTTTTCTTTTCTTTCTTCTTTATAATAGTTTTCTTATTGTTTAATTCTTTTACATAATTATAAACAACGTATGGGAAAACCAATAATATTACTGCCTCTAATAGCATATTTAATTCTGGTCTTACTGACAAGAAATAAATATATAAATCCATTATAAGTACATATACAAACGTGATTGGATATCCTCCAATTACACTCAAATAGTTAAGTAATATGTTCTTAGATGCACTTGGTATTAAGAACAAGGCAAAGAATTCATATACTAAAGTAAATGATGTAAATGTATATATCTTTGGTGCGATAGATAAATCTACAAGTATACACATAATAATTAATAAGATATTAATTAATACACTTTGCCACTTTTTATTTGTACGTCCATTTACTATTATATAACGCACAAACTCTCTTACTATTATAGTTAAGAATATTGTTAGGATCATGCTCTTTTCAACATAATTCTTAAACATGGTGCTGTAGTTTGATATATATCCTGTTCGGGTTCCGATTAGATACAATATACTTTGTAACATGAAAGCAAGTCCTGCTACAAGAATAAATTTATATTTATAATCTCTTTTGTCTATCCTTTTGTAGCCATACAAGAAGTAACTTACAATTAAGAGTCCTAGTAGAACTACAAGAGTAAACATAAAACTTATTGATTTTGAAATATAAATATTAAAGAATAAAAGAGAAATTGTTAATATTATTGAAAGTACTTGCAATATATATTTAAACATATTTCTCACCACTCTTATTTTTTAGTTAAATTTTATTATTCGCTTGTTCCAGAAGCATTAATAGTACATTTAACTGTGTATGTTTTAGTTGTTTCAGTTTCAGTACCAACATATGATTTTTTCATTGTTACTTTAATTGTTTGATTTTCAATTTTTCCTTTTGAAGCTATTTTTTTATTAGTTTGTTCAGTTTCACCTTCAGCTAAAGGATTTTTAAAATCTTGAACTTCTAAAGTAATATACTCTGGATTAGCATTTTTCATTGCTTCATCTACTACTGCTCCATCATAAACATCACAAGTGATTCCTGTGAATTCTGCTCCATATTGAGAATTATTAGTTATATCATATGATAATGTAACTGATTCTCCAATACTTTTTAAAGTTTCAGTTGTAAATGAAATAGATTTTCCATTATCAAGAATTCTTAATTTATCTCCTTCTGCTCCTGCTCCAGTTACATCAGTGATATCTGTTTTTGTTGCATCACTGTAGTCTAAAGAAGCTCTTGTGAATACCAAATTATCTTGGAAATTCTTTGCATTTGCTCCTAATTTAATTGTTCCATTAATAGTTAATGTTGTTGTTACTGCTGCAAAACCGATAGCTAATAGTACGATTAATACAACAATGCTTTTCTTTGTTTTTCCTTTCATTTTAAAACATTCCTTTCTTTTCTATTATTGTCTTTATGATTAAATTTTATCACAATAACGTCTATTATCAACAATATTCGACAATTTTTTTACGTAGTTTACACTCTATTTTTTACTTAATCTTGTTCTTATTATTTCAAGTAGGGATATTATTATTATGCCTAGTATAAAAAATAATATGTCAAAAGTTTTAAATGTTAACATTTTAAGTGGCTCTTCTAATGTGGTTGGACCCATTACAATTGAAAATAATGATGCTATCATCATACCTACTATTGCATAGCATATTTGACTTCTATATTTTTTTAATCCTATTCTTAATAATTTTACAAAGAATACAATTCCAAATAGTACACCTACTCCAAATACTATAAGGATAGGAAGTACTGATAGATTGAATTTAAGAAGTTCTTTTATAGAATTCATTATTGGAATATATAATCCAAAAACTAATAATAAAGTTGAACCTGATATTCCAGGCAAAACCATGGCTGTTATTGCAATAGAGGCTGCAACTAAAACATAAAGATAAGTAAATACATTAGGATTTGCTAAATCCACATTAAGTGATGGAGCTCCATTTAGAAGTGTAATTCCTACTACTAATAAAGCACCTAATATCAAAAATATAATATTTTTATATTTACCTTTAAATGAGTCAAGTTCTTCTTTAATTATTAATGGTATTGCAGCAACAATAAAACCAATGAATAATGATGACATTGAATAAATCTTAGTAGTAAAAAGGTTTGATAGAACCGTTGCAGCTGCAAGGAATCCAATTACCCATCCTATACCTAGTTTTATTAAAAATGTTAAAGCGCTTTTCTTTTGCTTTAATGACCCTCTGAAGAAATCATCTAAAGAATTTATAAATTTATCATAAAATCCTAGTAAAAACGCAATTGTTCCTCCAGATACTCCAGGTACTGAGTCGGCAAGAGCCATACAGAAACCATTAAACATATTCATTATATAATCTTTTATTATTTTCATATTCTACTCCTTACTTGCTAATTTCATATTTGACCATCTTTTTTTCATGTAGTCATCATTAGCATATTTATCACATAACTTTTCAACTATATTAGTTGCTTCTTTTCCTTTTATACGATTGTTGTATCGCATCATAACAGACCCAGTGATAAGTAAATCTATTATGAATAAAACAAACAAGATAATTGTTGCAATAGTTCCAAATTTTTTTGGTATTTTTTCAATCCAATTCGTGAGTATTGGATAAATAATTCTGATAAATATTACAGCGGCAAGTCCCCAAAATAAACAGAAAAGTAAATTTATTCTACCATTTATATTAAATGGTATGTGTGAATAATCCCAGAAAATTGTCCCAAAGAATACTTCTGTAAATACGCTGCAGACATATTCAAATGCTCCTCCCATAATACTACCTACTATAAAAATAAAAGTCACATTCTTATCTTTATATCTATGTAAGCAAATGGTCGCAAGCGCAAGGCCAAATCCCCAAACAATAGAGAGTTGTCCAAACACTAAAGATGATCTACTCATCCACCTATGCATGGAAAATCTGCAATATATAATTTCCCAGATATCACCAACAAAGGCCCCTATTAAAAATATCAAAAATAATTTGTAAAAGTTTAAACCTTCAGCAAAGACTTTTTTATCTTCATTTTTCTTTTTTTTCTTAATACTTGGATAAGCTCTTTCAATTCTTTTTTTAGAAGATGATAGAATAAAATCACCTAAACGATTAGAAATATATTCCAGCTTTTTTGTATTAATTATCTTTATTGTGATGAAAGAAGTTATTAAGTCTACCACAGCTATTCCAAATAAAGCAAATATAACAATACTTTTGATAAATGTATTTATATTACCAAATATCGTTATTAAAATTGGATTTATAAATTTTACTAATAATACTCCAAGTATTCCCCAAAGAATGGAATACTCTAAACATATATATCCATCAAAGTTAAACTTTTTATTTGAATAGTCCCACCATTTAGCTTTATTGATTTTTTCTAGAAGTTTACCAACTAAAAATTCAATAAATGTTCCATATATGATGGATGCAATAAAAATACCAAAAACGCTTTTTATATCTCTAGATATTAGTAATATAATTATTGAACATAAGCCATATATTGGACATAGTGGTCCACTAGTTATTCCTCTATTTACAAATTTTCCTTCTTTAATTGCAACGGATGTTACTTCAAGAACCCATCCAATAAAAGAATAAATCAAAAAAATAAAAATTAATTCTAGTACCGCATTATAACTCATAAATTACCACATATATACTATATCATATTTATCTCTTATTTGGAATACTACACATTCTTAAAGAGTTTATTAAATAGCCTTTTTAATTTATGTTCATGTTTTTCTGAAGGATTAAAAACTAATTTAATAACTTCGTCATTTCCAGTAAGTGTAGCTTCATCATAAATTGACATACCATAGTTATTAAGTGAATTTAAAATACACTTTTTCTTAAAAAGACAAGATATGTTTTCAATTACACAATTTTTAATAGCATAATTAATTGGTCTATTACGATGTTTATCAGGAGCATTAATATCAACTTCTTTTTTTGTTAACTCCGTTAAGTAGAAAGATTCAGCACTTGAAGAGGCTAAATGAACGGCCCTAATGCCTTCAACATTAGCACTTTCTAAATCTGGATCTTTTTTTAATAATGTATTAAAACATCTTGGATAATTTTTCTTGATAGCAAGCATTATTGATGTGTTACCAGATTCAAAATCTTTATAATTTACATTTGCACCTGCCTCTAAGATACTATCTACATATAAAATTAAATCTTCTGTTTCACTTTCACTAGTAAAAATTGCATCATAAAGAGATGCTCCAAGCTCTAAACTATATTCTTCTTTATCTATTAAATTCATACTCACTTCCCCTTTTTAAATATAATACGATAAATAACTTTTTAGTTTTGGGCAAAAAAACACATTAAGTTTTATCTTAATGTATTAATTGTTTTCTGATAATCATCTGATTCACAGACATAAGAACCTGCCACGATAATATCAAGATTATCAAGTAATCCTCTCGTATCAGCATTCACTCCACCATCTAAAGATATCTTATAGTGGTAATTATACTTTTCACGGTATCTTATTAATTCATCAATTTTATCTACAGATGATCTAACTAACTTTTGACCACCATATCCTGGAATTATACCCATAATTAAAACATTTTCAATTGAATCTAGATAGGATTCAATATCTTGTATAGATGTTTCTAACTTTATGGCAATTCCTGCAGAGATTCCTAAACTATGTATAAGTGATATAAGTTCTGAAACATCATCTTCTATCTCCGCATGAATAGTAAAACATGCCACATTAAGATTGGAAAGTTCTTCGATATATTTTTTAGGATGAGCGCACATTAAGTGAATATCTAATGGCTTTTTAGAATTTTCAAATAATTGCTTAGTTTCATCAATACTTAAAACTGTACGATCTACAAACACGCCATCCATTATATCTACATGAATATAATCAGTGTCTGTTTCCATTATTCTATTTATTGTTCCTGTGCGATCGTATTTACTTTTTAAAAACGTTATTGAAGTTTTCATCTTGCATCATTCCTTTATAACTTTCATATCTACTTTTTAATATTTTCCCTGCATCAACATCTTCTTTGACCTTACAACCTATTTCCATTAAATGTTTGCAATCACGGAACTTGCATTCATCATTTTTAAATTCAACAAAAGAAAATCTAATATTATCTTTATCATACTTAACATCAAGTGCTGAAAATCCTGGAGTATCGGCAATGTAATAATCTTTAACTTTAAATAGTTCAACATGTCTTGTTGTATGTTTACCACGTCCTAAAGCAAAAGATATTTCATTTGTTGCTAGGTTTAAATTTGCATCTAACTTATTTATGAAACTTGATTTACCAGCTCCAGTTTGTCCTGAAAGAGTAACAGTTTCTCCTGATATTTCTTTTTCTATTAAAGATATTTCTGTATTTAAAAATGTCGGAAATAATCTTTTATAGTACTTAATTATCTCATCAAAATATGTTTTTCCATTTTCATCAAGTAAATCATATTTTGAAAACACAATAATTGGTCTTATGTTTGATAATATGACATTTGTTAACATTTTATCGAGTAATGATGGTGAATAATCTGGATGTTTTAAACTTGTTACAATGATGCAAGAATCAATGTTGGCAACTGTTGGTCTTGTTAATTCATTCTTTCTTTTTTGAATGCTTTCAATAACTAAGGATTTTTCATCAAATTCTACTATATCGCCAACTAAGGGAATAATATTTTTATATCTATTTATTCCCCTAGCCTTGCAGTCATATGTTAAATTATTTGCATCAACTGTATATGTATCACTTATGTTTTTTATAATTCTTCCTTGTGTCATTATTCTTCTCCAGCATCTACTGGCATGTCTCCATTATCTAAGTTATCGCCACTTTCAGGTTCTTCAGCAATATAAATTGTTAAATCTTGATTTGGCATAGCTGATGTTCCAGCTTTTTGTGATTGAGAATAAATTGTTCCAGCCGGATATTCATCAGTTGGATTATAGACTGGTGTTAAATTAATACTATATTTTTCACACCATGCTTCTATTGCTTTTAATGTATATTCTCCATTAGTAAAATCTGGATAATCACTTGTCTTATTTGGGATAAAAATCGTGATTGTATCTCCCTCAGTTAAGGTTGTACCAGCTCCAGGTTCAGTACGTATAATTTCATTAACATTAGCTGTATCATTCTCTTCTTCTTTTAATATTACATATAAATTATACATTTTTTCTAAAACAGCTTTTACTTCTGTAACATTTTGTCCAGCAAGTTCTTCAACTACGTATCCTTTTTCCCCACCAGATACATAAAGAGTAATAATTGATCCTTCTTTTCTCTTGCTTCCTGCTTGTGGAGATGTTCTTACAACACGTCCTTCGTCGATTTCTGATGACGAAACTTCTTTTTGTTCTTCATCTATTTCGAATCCCATCTCTTGAAGTTTTTGTTCAGCCTCTAAAACAGTTAATCCTTCAACTTTTGGTACTTCATTAATTTTGACTTTATTAATTCTAGGTAGTAATAATACAAGTGTTGTAACTATTACGACAATAGATGTAAATATTACTGCAAGTATTAATAATAATTTGTTTTCTTTCTTCTTTAAATCTCTTTCAGTAATTTGTTTAGCTTTAATATCGATCTCTCCCGCATCTTCATTTTTTTCTTGTGGTTCTTCTTTTGTTGTTTCCTTCTTAGTTGTTTTTACTTTTTTATCTTCTTCTTTGTCTTTTAAAAAGTCTTGTTCAGCTTCTTTTTTCTTCTTAGATGAATCTGTTTCATCTTCTGGATATTTAAATACATATTTAGGTTCACTTACACGTGAATCTGATAAAGCGGTTTTTAAATCATCATGCATTTCTTTAGCATCAGCATATCTATTTTTGACATTCTTAGCTGTTGCTCTCATAATAATATTTTCAATTGACTGTGGCAAATTTGGAACCTTGTCTTTAACACTTGGGAATGGCTCTTTAATATGCTTAAGCGCTATTTCTACAGCATTATCTCCTCTAAATGGAAGAGTTCCAGTTAGAAGTTCATACATTAAAATTCCCATAGAATAAACATCACTTTGAATTGTTGCTCCCTTTCCTGATGCTTGTTCAGGTGGAAGATAATGAACTGATCCCATAACTGAATTTGTTTGAGTTAATTGAGTTGAATTTAAAGCCATCGCAATACCAAAGTCAGTTATTTTAATAAGCCCATTTTCTAGAATCATAATATTTTGAGGTTTTATATCTCGGTGAATTATATACGAATCATGAGCTGCTGACATACCATCAGTTACTTGTAACATGATATCAACAACTTCTGTTAATGTTAAATTCCCACGTTTTTTTAACAATTGTTTTAAGTGTTTTCCTTCAATATATTCCATTACGATGTAATATGAACCATTGTCTTCACCTACATCATAAACTTCTACTATATTTGGGTGGCTTAGGCTTGATGCAGATAAAGCTTCTCTTTGGAAACGTCTAACGAATTTTTCATCCGTAGCTAAATCTCCACGAAGCACTTTTACTGCAACATTACGATCAAGAATAGTATCATATGCAAGATAAACATTAGCCATACCACCTTCACCAATAGTCTTGATGATTTGATATCGGTCGTTTATCTTTTGACCTTTCATTATCATATTTATGCCTCTCTTTCTTTAACTAGATAAGCAATTGATATATTATCTGTTCCACCTCTAACGTTGCATTTCTTTATTAATTTTATCAACTTATCTTCAACAGTTATTTCTGTTTCATTTAGTACTTTTTCAATTTGATCCTGTGAAAGCATATTTGTAAGTCCATCACTGCAAAGCATGATTGCATCAATGTCAGTTTCAACTTCAAATATATCTATTTCACATTGATCGGCTGCGCCTAAAGCTTTCATAAGTACATTTTTCTTTGGATGATTTTGAGCTTCAGCCTCAGATAGGTCTCCCGTTTCAACTAAGAAGTTAACTAATGTATGATCACGAGTGATTTTCTTAAGTTTACCATTCTTAAATACGAAGCCGCTTGAATCACCAATATTAACGAATAGAAGGAAATCTTTAGTTAGAAGCGCCATAACACAAGTTGTTCCAAGTCCCATTGATTCAGGATGTTCTTCACTATACTTAATAATATTATTATTAATTTCTTGAACATTTTCTTTTAACCAATTTACAGCATCTATCTTTGTTCCAATTGTTGATAAAGCTTTAAATTTAGAACCTATTTGTGTTACTACCATGGATGATGCTACTTCACCAGCTCTGTGTCCTCCCATTCCGTCTGCAACAATCATTAAATGTTCTGATGCAGCATTTTTTACAATTGTTACTGAGTCTTCATTATGACTTCTTACTCTTCCTGAGTCTGTAATATAAAATGACTTCATTTTTCCACCTCATTAGCTCGTAACTGTCCGCAAGCAGCATCAATATTACCACCAAATTCACGTCTAACAGTTACGTTAATTCCCTGTTTTTTTAAAGTGTCATAAAACTTCATTATTGTTTCATTACTACTTTTCTTGTATTCAATATGACTTGTTTCATTATAAGGAATTAAATTAACATAAACATTTAAACCTTTAATTAAATGAGCAAGTTCTTTAGCTGAGTCTAATGAATCATTTACACCACTTAATAATAAATATTCAATAGTTACTCTTCTATTAGTTTTTTCTATATAATATTTTATAGAAGAAATTAATTCTTCTAATGGATAGGCTTTATTAACCTTCATTATTTTATTTCTTAGTATATTATTGGGAGCATGTAATGATATAGCTAAATTTGTTTGAATAGCTTCATTTGCATAATCATATATCTTTGGGACCAAACCACTAGTTGAAACTGTTATGTGCCTTGCCCCTATCGCGATACCATTTGGATCATTTATTATTCTAATAAAGTCCATTATATTATCATAGTTATCAAATGGTTCACCAATTCCCATAACTACTACTGATGAAATACGTTCTTTTATATCCTCTTCAATCATAAGTATTTGTCTTACAATTTCTCCAGCACTTAAATTTCTAACTTTTTTAAGTCTTCCAGATTCACAGAATGTACATCCCATGTTGCATCCTACTTGGCTAGATACACAAACACTTAAACCATAATCATGTCGCATAAGAACAGCTTCAATTAAATTGCCATCATCAAGTTCAAACAAATATTTATTAGTTAAATCACTTGTCTGCTTGCGCCTTAATTTTAGCATTGAAGTTGAAAACGATGATTCTAATTTTTCCTGAAGTGCATGACTTATATTACTCATATCAGAAAACTTATATACTCTTTTTTTATAAAGCCATTCATATATTTGTTTAGCTTTATATTTTTTTTCTCCTGATTTAGTAAAATATTCTTGCATATCGGATAATTTGTAATCAAATATACAGTCCATATTTTCACCTTATTATCATTATACCAAAAGTATAATAAAAATGGTATAAAAAAGAAAAAACTTCTATAAAAAAAGAAAAAGTATTTGATCAAATACTTTTCTTTTTTATAATATTTTACAATTAAGATTAAGATAAACAAAATGTTTTTTATAATTCTTTATAAATTATTTTTTATTTAATAGAATTTATAAGTAATCTTTCTCCTTTAACAACAAATTCTAAAACACCATTTTTTGTTTCATTTTTAACATTTTTTATAACATCTTCAGTCAAAAGCATATCTATTTCTCTTTTAGTAGCCTTACCATTTAAATAATCAATTAATTTTGATACATCAGTTTCTGAATGATTATCATTATAATAATTTAAAATTTCGTAAGGATTGTTAAACACATGCTTATCATAATAAACAACGTATTTATTGCCAATTTTCCTTATTTTTTTAATTTTATATTTTTCTATTTCTTCCTGTGCTATCTCAGAATTTGTCTTATCTTCACTATCAATTTTATAAACATGATTTTCATTATCATATATAATAAACCTATTAGATAAATAGATAGTTATACCAATGTTTTCAATATCACTCTCCGACATGTCAAAATTAATATATTCTTTTATTGTTTTGCTTAATTTGCTACTATTTATATCTTTATCATCTTTTATAGAGTTTAAAAGGTACATTGCAAAACTTATACATTGATCATTTTCTTTTTTATAATCTTGGCTTAGTTCAGAAAGGCTACTTTCTATTATATTAAATTGTTCTTTAACCTTTATTCTTTCAAGTTTCGTTAAATTTGTTGCCTTTATATAAATATTCTGTCCTATTAGTAAAGCAATAATTATTGCTACTATTGCTATTTTTATGATTATCTTTTTTTTCATATTTACTCCTATGCCAAATATTCAAGTATCGAATATTCATATCCATTTTGTTCATCTTTTCTTCTTATAACTTCATAGTAATATTCTGTATCTGTAACTGTATCAGGTATTGAGTTAGTGTTACCAATAACTTTACCATCATAGAAATTGAACGTTCCACCATTCTTTTTTACTCCTATTCCCGATGTAGTACCAAGAGCAGATATTAATGGCGTTTGATAATTTATGTCAGCTTCAGTTGTACCACTATTTGAAGAAGAATCCTTTTCGCCCAATGTTACACTTCCACCACTTATATATATCCCATATGCCTCTTTTGAATCATATGCCTTTATGTTAGTTTGAGCATTATTTGATAGTAATTCAAAAGTGCCAGCTTTATTATATATACCATAACCTTTATCAGAATTCCTTACGAAAATATCTGTGTCAGCATTATTATCATTCAATTTAAGAGCACCATTATTCATATATATACCATATGCTGTTGTATTATTATCAAGTTCTATTATATTTTTTGTTTTATTTTCAATATGACCAATGTCAATTTTTCCGTTATTATATATTCCTCTACCATAAAGAGAATTGTTAATTGATATATGATTAGAATTTAAATTAGTTTGTTGCGTTGTAGATGAAACTAATATTCCTGTTGCTGTATTAGCATTGCTTATATCAATTCTATTATTATCAATTGTTGCCGTTTTACCATTATTATAAATAGCAATGTTTATATTGATTTTTTCATCTGTCTCATTTATAAAATTAATAGTGTTGCCAACAGCGGTTATATCTTTTTTACTGTATACGCCATATTTAACTGATCTATTATGATTTGCATTTGGATTAGTTACAGTAATTGTATTATTAATAAAATCTAATGTTGTCTCACTATAAACAGCTGATAAGGCATCATTTCCACTAGTGCTAAATGAAGAAGTTCCTCCTCTTGAGATAGTATTTCCCTCTATTACAGTTTTTCCAACATTCGAACCCAATTTTATTCTTGTTTCGATTGTATTGTTTCTGAATATAGGAGCTGTTCCGTAATTAAGTTCTATGCCATGATCATCATCCAACGAAGCCAATCCATCAATATGAGCGTTTTCCACTGTTATATTAGTATTAGACTTATTTTGATAAATCAAAGTTCCTGTTCCTCCACTTTTAAATTCAATTTTGCCACCATCAATAAAGGCTTTTTTTTCATTCATTAGTCCATAAGTATAAGATCCTGTCATTGATAAAATTGAATTATTTAAGTAAAGTATCCCTGAATTTTTAATAGCATATCCTCCAGTTATTTGAGAGTTATTAATGGTAGAATTACCTCCATTTTCAATTGCAGCTACTTTTTTCCCTACAGTCGTTATATCAACATCATCTATATAAAGTTTACCACCACTTATATTAGAGATATAATTAGAATTAGAAAATTTCAAAAGAGATTGTTTTTCATCTGATGTATCTTTAATATATAAAGTTCCATAATTGTAAATCATCGCTGAAGTTAAATATGTATGTCCATTTAAATCTATTGTTAAAGTATTAGATGATTGGTTAGAAATTTGATATGAACTAACTATGTCTCCTACTAGCTTAAGTGTGTCGCCAGATTGTGCATTTTTAAAAGCATCAGATGCTATAGAGTAGCCAATATCACCATTATATATAACAGGGTCTCCAACTACTAATCTATTAACGACGTATTCTTCACCATTTATAATTTCAGTATCTTCACCCAATTTATATCCTTCTCTTATGCCCGTAATTTGGCTATTATCCACTCCCGTCTTACCTTTTACGGTACCATTATACCATTTAATAGTTCCTCCATATATGCCATAAAGATTTCCGATAATAGTGGCCCCATCAGATAAATTAGCGGAACTTGTTCCCAAAGTCGCTGAACCTCTTACACCATATTCTCCACCGACAACTTCGCCTCCATAGGCATAAACTCCTCCAAGTACTCCATATAGATTGCCTTCAATTCGTCCAGCGTAAATATATATATATCCTTTAACACCTTGCTTTTCGCCATAAATACTACCCCCACGCAGACGAATATTATATTTTTCACTTACTATGCCTGACTCGGTTGCAGAAATAGCACCATCATTTATATTTATAGTAGGAGATCCAAGAGTGTAAATACCTACTCTACAATTTGTTATGGTTACGTTATTAATTGTAGTAGCAGTATATAAATAAAGGCCGATATCGCAGTTTTCGATAATTCCACCATTTATTATTGTAGTATTTGTCGAAGATGAATAAACATGAATGCCAGTTTTTTTGCTACTAATTTTACCCCCATTTATTGTAAGATTTCCCTTTGAGTTGATACCATACGCTGTGCTGTCTGTTGAATCTTTAATAATGTTTCCATTCTCTAAAGTTAATGTTCCAAAATTATCAACGACAGCTCCTACTTCAGAAGAATAAAGCGTTCCAGACTTATCTTCACTTGAATCGTCAATAATTAATGTCCCATTATTAGTAATTGGAATTGTCAATTGAATTGTATAACCATTCAAATCTAATGTAAAACTCTTATCAGTCGGAATAATTGGACGTTCAGAAACTAAGGCATTACCAACAACTTGAATAGTTTCATTTTCTTGAACACTATCAATTGCCTTATCAAATGAATTAAATAGATTATCTCCAATTTTTAAATAGGCACCATTCTCTTTTAACTCATATTTTTTATAATTAATATTATCAATAGTTTCCTCACTATTCTCTATACGATACCCACTAGCTGTGTTAGTAAAAGGCGTGTTAACTACTTTTTCAATTCCATATAGTATCCCATCATAGTAGTAATGAGGCGTAGTGGCATATATAGCTGTCCTTCCGTATATTATTGGTTTATCTTTTACTTCAATGTCATTTTCTCCAATAATTATTGTATTACCAGTTATACCATAAAGGCCTCTTCCTTTTATTGTGCCTCCTACGACATTTATTTCTCCTCCATAAATTCCTGATGATCCGCCTTCTATCATACCACTTGTTACAAATACTTTAGCATAATTTCCTGCTGAACAATATCCTTGATTTATTGCATTAGAAGTTGCAGAAATTGATCCACCATTTATATTAATTTCAGATGCTGTAGTATTTATATAAATCCCATAATAGCTTTTTTCAAAAACCCCACCGTTAATAGTTAATTCAGAAGAGTTTATGTAAATTGTTTTGGTTTTTGTAGCCGCTGTTTTCGTAAAAGCTGAAAAGTATCCGTTATTTATAATTACTTTACCAGAGTTAATATAAATTGCTGAAGAATCGCTAGGCATAGTTCCATAGTAATTATTATAATCTATTATGAATTGTCCATCATTTATCTCTAAAGAACTATTGTCAACTTTGACTACATAAAGCTGTCCTTGATATATACCTGAATTAATTGTAGTTTTTGCTTCACTGCCATTATTAATCAATACAGTTCCTTTCGAATTAAGAAAACTATTGCTTTCTAATATCAATGTTGCATTATTGGTTATCATTGTATCGATTGATGAAATAATTTCTCCAAACTTTTGTGCACTACTTTTTATTGTTAGTTGTCCATTGTTTGTTATCATTTTACTTAAATTTGTTTTATAGCCGTTGGTGTCAATTGTAATCTTTTTATTGCTAGGTATGTCAATATTTTCTGTAATACTTGCACTTGTTTTTAATAGCAAAGTACCTTCTGTAGAAATATCCGATATAGCATTAACAAAAGAAGAATAAACTGCCCCAGTTTCTACTAATTCTATGAAATCTTTTAACTCTGTTAATGTATTAACTTTATACTCTGAATCATTTATAGTTTCAGTCGTTTCTTCAGACGTCATCATTGATGGATAATTATCATATGTTCCACTAATAGCACCTGTTTTGCCTGCAATCTTGCCACTATAGAAATTAAATATACCGCCAGTTTTATATACACCATACATGTCAGCCATTATTAATGGACTAGCAATTGAAGAACTAGTTTCAGATCCATAATAAATTGTTCCACCAGCTTGTTTTATAGCATATTCATCAACATTTATATTTGCATCAGATATGCTTAAGTTTCCAGAATTCATAACTATACCAATATCTGTCCAATTGTTATTTATTGTAATGTTATTTATTGTAACATCACTATTATTGATTAAAACTCCATTGTCCCCATCACTAATTGTTGCGTTAGTTACATTTGCAGTTGAACCACTAAAATAAAGTGCTGTTGCCAAACTTCCGTCAAATGTTCCTCCCGATATTGTTACTGATGATGATAGAGCATTAACAGCACATTCCGATCTTAAATGAAATTCTCCACCTGAAATATTTAAAGTACCCGAGCTTATATATAATTCGGAAATATATCCTCCCTTTATATCCACTCTATTGTTATTTCCAGTTGAATTTATTCCTCTTTCATAAGGCTGAGAGTAAACGTTTCCGCTTCTAACTTCTAGTTTACCATTATTAATTATGGAAGGTCCTGTTTTACTTCTTATTGTTGCTCCAGCTACTATAAGCTCACCTGAAGATGAAATATCAGCACCGCCGATATTTCCTGTAGATACCATTAATCCTTTTGTATTAACATAAAGAGCTCGTTTACTTGATTCTAATGTAGACGTACTATCGATAGTTACATTGGATGAATTCGTTTTTAATGCATATCCGCTCTTTGCCGTAATAGTTGATTTGTTTATAGCTAATTTTTTATTATTTTCTATAGCATTTTCTGTAGTAGTGGAACTAATCTTAATATTGCTTAAGCTAAGATTATTATTATTTACAATAGGAAATGAAGTTGTAAGAGTCCCAGACTCTGTAACACTATTAGTTAGAGTTAATGAGCCACTGTTTGTTATTGTATTTCCTAAGTTAACAGTATAACCAATAATATCAAACAATATCGGTTTATTATTAGTTATGCTCAAAGTGTAAGCAGCTTCAAAATCTCTCATTGCATATATTGGATACGATGAAATAAGAGACTTATTAATTGCATCTTGCAAATTATAATAGTATACTTCCCCATTTGTTGTGGTTTTTACAACTGCTCTTGTTACTTCTTTTACTAAGTATACTTTTTGACAGTTCTTTATATCATTATGGTCAACAAATACATAGTATTCTTCTGGTGTATTTGCTACATCTCCATTTATTCCTACTACTCCTTCAACATATCCATCATAAAAGTTTAGTGTTCCTTTTTGTTCTATACCTATAGAGGCACCAATTATTGATGGTGTTTCTGTTGAAATTGTTCCTTCATTATTTCCAAGTGTTAATGTTCCATTATTTATTATGGCTGCTCCATTTGTATTTTCTATTTCACCATTATCTATTCTTAATTTGCCATCATTTGTTATACTTCCAGTTATCTTATGTGAATCTAAATTTAGTACTACTTCTTTTTTATTTGTTGATGTTTCTTCTGTATCTTTTAGTAAAATAATTTCATCATTTGTCTTTGCTGCATTAAATGCACTTTGAACACTATTATAATACTCGTCATCTATTTTTGCGACTATATCATCAGTATTTATCCATATTGCCTTTATTGTAGTATTTTGCGTAATAGTTATAGTGTTGCCATCCAATTTATCCGTTTCATTCACTTGCCAGTGTGAAAATATGTAACCTTCTTTTGTTATTTCATTTAAAGTTACTTCTGTATCTTTTAGTACTTTTCTATTTATTATTTCATTTGATCCATTATAAATTCCACCATCTGGATCTATTGTTAAATCATACTTTTCTCCTGCTACTTCTGTTGTTGTAGTTGTGGTAGTTGTCGTAGTTGTTGTAGTAGTTGTTGTTACATCTTCTTTATCAATTGGTCCAAATTCTATTTCTATTGTTACTTCTACATCTTTATCTTCTGTTAAGGGTTTTATTAATGTTATTACCATTTCTCCATCTTCACTTGAGTCTGGTAACAAATCATAGTTAGCTGGTCCATTTTCTATTTTTATATATTCTGGATTATACTCAAATGTTTTTACATATCCCCTTGCTGCATATTGTTTTGACTTATTTGTAACTGTATAATCTAATACTGTACTTTCTCCTACTGTTGTTAGTTTTTTTGTTACAAATTTTATTTTCTTTCCCTCTTCTATTATTGTTTCTTCACTTATATCTTCATCATCTAAAACTGATCTTGTAAATATTATATTTGATACAAAATCTTCTTCATTGAATCCTACTTTTGTAGTTCCTCCTAATTTTAAAACTGTTGAAACACTTGCAAAACCTATTGCTAGTATTAAAACTATTATTAAAACTATTTTACTATTCTTTTTCATATTCTCACCTTATTTTAATGATACCATATGTAGTGTAAAAATGGTATAAAAAAAGAAACATTTAGTAGTTTCTTCTTCATTTATTTATTGGGCTGTTACACCATAATTATTTGCGGATATACCTCCTGTTTGAATAGCAGTACCACCATTATTGTAAATTGTTCTACCAGCACCATTGTTGATAACTTCTCCACCAGACATATTAAATTTTCCCGCTTCAATGCTTATTGTTGATATAGAGTCACTAGTTGCTTCAAGTCTTCCACCATAAATATTTATTACAGCTGTATGATTAAGTTTTTCTTCATCTGTTGCATCTTCATTTTCAAGATTTTGTCGTATTGCAGAAGATCCTTTTGTAATAATATTTCCCGAATAAATATTAAGAGTAGCATTTCTATTTGATATCAATGGATTTGATCCAGGATTTGTATTTTGTATTAAAATTGGATTTTTTTCATTTTCCCCTATATTTACTACACCTGCCGTTAAATATAACGAATTAGAAGGTCCATTATAATTAAATGTTCCACCATCAATATTAAGTGTGGATCCTTCTCTTACATTAAATAAGCCATAAGATGCGTTGTTTTCGATCATAGATGTAAATTCACCATTATTTATATTAAGTGTTCCATCAACATTTATTGCACGTGCAGTAGAGGTTGTATTTATTTGTTCCAGATTAATATTATCAATTGTTAGATTCGCTTTATTATCAACGGAAATGACAAAAGTATCAAACGATTTTACATTAGCATTTATAATTGTTGCTTTACCTTCTTCTCTTAATTGAATAGCTGGTTCATTTTTATTTCCTATGATTGTAGGAGCGGTAGTTTCTGTTCCAATTGTTCCGGTACCGAAATACCCAATTAAAAATCCAGCTTTACTAGTTACTGTTCCTGCAGGTATATTAAGTACTCCACGACTTGTTATACCATAATAGCCATCAACACAATACACATCAATGTTTTTATTATTTTCGCCAATATTAAGTGTGGATTTTGCTGAGCCAAAGATTGGTCCGCTCTTACCTACTGTTTTTTTGTATGTACCACTTTTGATTGTTAATGTGCCCTCTGTATAAACTAAATAAGAAGTTCCTGTTGCTTCTCCCATAGTAATTGTTGCATCTTCAATCTCAAGTTTCATACTATCATATACATTAATAGCATTAGAATTTTTTGCTGTTATATCTGCATTTATTATTTTGTTTTCTTTATTACTTCTAACTTCAAAAACATTTTTTGAACTTGCTCCAGTAATTATTGGTTTTGTTGTCTCACTTCCAACTATTAATAACCCAGCAGAGCCAATAGCAAAACCAGCATCAAAAGTAATATTGCCATCTATTATATTTAATTTTCCTGAGGCATTATTATAAATTATATAACTATTAGCGCCATTTCCAATAATATGTATGTTATTTTTATTTCCCGTATTTAATACACCATAATTATAAATATTGTTTGATTTGGCATTTGTTCCATCAAATGTTCCACCATTAATTGTAACAATCCCTGTTGAATTATTATGTAAAACTCCCTTCCCCTGTGTATTTTCACTACTTAGAGTAAAGGTTCCATCATTTATTACTAATTCTCCCGAGACAATTACTTGACTATAAGTGTTTGTAGTACTATAGCTTGTCAAATTAATATTATCAATTGTTAATTTAGCATTCTTTTCTACTCTTAAAGTTTCACCATTATTGGCATTAATATTTGCGTTTATAATTTTATTTTCGCTTCCTTCACGAACAATAATAGCTATCCCACCATTTTCATCAATAATTGGTGTTGACGTTGATGAGCCAACAGTCAACTCATTAATTGCTAAGATTGCACTTCCCAAACTCGAGTTGATTGTTCCATCTAGTATGTTCATTTGTCCATATGAGGCAATACTTGGATATCCTGCTACACCTTTTAAAATAATTTCTTTGTCTTTTTCTCCAATATTTAATATTGAATCTGCACCAGTAGCATATATAGCATTTGCTTTTCCATATGTATTATCAATCGATCCGGATTTTAAACTAACATTAGATCCTTCTAATGGTTGAATTATTCCTTGAGATAATTCATTTCCTTCTGCCATTCTAAAATCATTATCTTCAAGCACTAAGTTTCCATATGTTTGTAATATATGCTTTATTGTTTTATCATTTTTGTATATCAATGTTGTATTATTTATATTCATATTTTTATCTTTTTGATCTAAGATCAAAAGGTTACTTGATGTAATAGAAGATGAAGTAATTTCCATCGTTCCATTATTGTTAATAATGCTTTGATTTTCAACATAATTTGATGATGATGCATCAATAGTAGTATTGCTAATCATTGCTTCATTATTATTTACTATTCCATTAATTATTTCATTTTCATTTGTATTGTTTAAATAATTGATATTTAAATTATCATTTAGATATAATATTCCATTATTTGTAATTATATCTAATCCTGTTGCATCTATACTACCATTTTTAATGGTGAGATTACCTGCATTTGTTATTGAATATTTATCAAGGTTAACTTTTAGATTGTTTAAATTTAAGATAACATTTTTATCATTAGTGATGTTTCTCTTTAATGCATTATTTTCAATGACATTTATTGTAGTTTCATTTGTTGTATCAATATAATCAAAAGCTTGAGCTAAAGTTCTGAATCCTTTTTCACCAATTTTAGCAACTCCTGTCCCATAGCTAGCACTTAAGAATATATCCCCATTTGCTATATCTTCTTCTGAAACTATTATATCTTCATCTTTCCAATCTTCAAAAGCTAAAGTTTCGTGTTCAATAGCAATGGGAAGATAACCGATTTGTTCCCCTTCAATAACTGTACTTGTAAAATCCTGAGTTGTACCTTCTGTTGTATCAAAAGTTATTGTGTGTTTTGTTGGTACTCCTGGATTAATTTTTGAGTATTTATTATCATAGTTAGATAAAGCGATTATTCCGTCCCCTGTATTAAAGTTTTTCACTTCTGTTGCAAGTTCTAATAACTCTTCTTTAGTTTTTGAAACTAATTCTTCTGTAGTACTATTTTCAAAAACTAAGAAGTTATAGCCCCCACCTGTTAAGTTTTCAAATATATACATACCTCTAGCGTCAGTTGTAGTAAATTTATTATTTTTTTCATCAACAATAGCAACCACTTTATTAACTAAAGGTTCATCATTTTTTAATAAGTAACCATAAGCATAATATTCATGTACTTCTAAAATTGTATCATTTATATTTTCTTTGCTTAAAGCATCTACTTTAATATTACACGTAAAGTTGTGACTAAACGTTTCATTACCTGAATAACTCTTTTTTAATGTAACTTTTACTCTTCCATTAGCCCTTGATTTAGCAGTAATTATCTCTTTATCAATAGAGTAGTCTATATCAACATAATCTAATATTTCAGGGGAAGTAGCTGTACAATTTATCTTGACGCTCGCATCGTATTGACTAGAATCATTGGTAACTTCATAATCTAAGTATGACTCGTCTCCAACAAGATTAAGTTCTTTAGTTTCAAAGTCAACTACTTGTTTATCTTCTTTTATAAGTACATTGCTTTTATCTATATCATCTAATTTAGCTTGACTAAAATACACTTTAAAGTCTTGTTCATTTGCACCAATTAAAGTAAAACCTTCAATACTAAGGGTTGCTGATACAGCAGCAAATCCTAAAGACAAAATTAAAATTAAAAATAATACTGTTCTTTTATTTCTCAATTTATTCACCTACATATTCTACTAATACATCAAAATCTTCACTTGCAACACTATTAATTTGAGTGATATTGAATTCTTTTTTCTCACCATTTTTAATATTTAAACTTATGCTTGAACTAGACTTTGCCAGTTTGTCCGAATCATAAAATTCAACTTTTAATACAATATTTTCTTTCCCACCATTATTCTTTATATAGCCTTTTATAGTCGTAACGCGATCTGTCTTGTTATAGTTTATATCAGTTATGCTATACTTGGCTTTGTCTTCTTCTGTTGCTAGTTTTAGATTTTCATTACAATTACAAGAAGCGTCGTTTAAACTTTCTTTTTCATGTTTCACTACTTCTTCATTAGTATTTAAATCATCAGTCATACTAGTTTTTAAATCTTCTGTTTTTTCTTTTTCATAATAATTCTTATAAGTATTTGCTAAAAACGTAAAAAATACCATTGAAGAAAGAATTATTACTATAAAAACTAAAATAATAATTTTATTCTTCATAGTATCACCATATATTAATGATACCAAATGTAGTTTGTTTTTACAATACAAATACTCACTTAGTAGTTGAGGATGTAAATTAAACAATAAAAAAAGAATCTATTTTACTAGGTTCTTTTTATTTATTTTAGCTTTTACGACTTTTTCACCTATCATATCAACTTTAGTATAATAGTCCGTTTCAGCTGGTAAATTCTTCTTCTTTAGTCTCTTATCAGTAAATTCATTAAATAATTCATAAATAATGGTGAAGCATGGTACACCAATTAGCATACCTACTATACCAAATAATCCACCAAATAAAGTAATGGCAAATAATACCCAGAATGATGGTAAGCCAGTTGCTTGCTTTTGAATTCTTGGTGTAATAAAGTTTGCATCAATTTGTTGTAAAATTACCATGAATAGAATAAACGTAATTGCTTTAACTGGATCTACTAAAAGAATTAATAATACTGATGGAATAGACCCAATATAAGGACCAAAGTATGGTATTAAATCTGTTAAACAAATAATTACAGCAATTAATAATGGATATGGATATTTAAATATTAATAAAAATATTAATGTACATATACCTATTATTCCCGAATCACATATCTTACCAATCATAAATTGACCAAACACATGATTGATATGTCCGATTTCATCAATAAAGCCATTTACTTTATCAACATTAAATAACGAATATAAATTTTTTCTAAGTCCTGCACTAAATGTTTTTGTATTAGCAAGTATATAAACTGCAAAAACAAAACCAATGGCAAAATTAAAGATAAATGATACAAATCCAAATATACCACTACTTAATTTTGCTAAAGCTCCATCAGCAATTGGTAAAACAACATTATTTAATGCAGTTGTTAAATACCCACTTATAACTTCATAATTATCAAGTAAGTTTGATTCTATTTCCGAATTAGTAAAAGTATTTTTTATCCACTCTCCTAAATCATTAAAATATACTGGAGCATTTACAATAACTGATTGAATACTTAATAGTAATTGAGGAATTATAAAACTTATTAATGTAACAAGAATTCCAACAATAATCATAAATGTACAAAATATGCTTAAGTTTCTTCTTGTCGTATCTTTTGTAATCTTATTAAATACTTTATGATCAAAAAGATTAACTAGCGGATGCATTATATATGCTAAAACAAGTCCATATATAAGTGGCATTAATATACGTATGATTTTCCCTAGGAAATTAATTACATAGTTTATATGAAATAAACAGAATCCAAATAATATACACGCAGCTATAACAGAGAAAGCTGTAATTCCTAATTGAACAATTTTATTGTCTAATATCTTTTTCATTGTATCACCTATTTAAATTATAAAAAAAAATAAAGGGTTTGTAAACAATTGTATAAAGAAAAAAACAATTGGTTACACTATTAACGGTGATAGAATGAACTTTTTAGATAAAATAAAGAAAGATTATGTCGAAGTAACAGATTTAGTAATAAAAGAATTTTTAAATACCACTATAATTTACTTAGAAACATTAGCTAATCAAGATAAAATAAATGATTATATTTTAAAAAGAATTTCTGAATGTAAAAAAATAAGTGATATTAAGTCAGTAATACCTTCTCCTAATGTAAAAGATGTTTTATCTTATGAAGAAATGTGTTTCTATTTAGAATCTGGTTTTACAATTTTAATATTCAATAAAACCATTATCGCAATTGAAACAAAAAGTGATTTAAATAGAAGTATTGATACTCCTTCAACTGAAGCAACTATATATGGTCCAAAGGATGCTTTAGTTGAAAACTATCAGACTAATCTAGGTTTAATAAAAAGAAGAATTAAGAGTAAAAACTTTAAAAATGTAAATATTAATGTCGGAGTTTATACAAAAACTATTACATCCGTTCTTTATATAGATGGTGTTGCCAAAAAAGATATAGTTAAAACAACTATTGAAAACTTAAAAAAGATCAATATTGATGGTATAACCGATGTTGGTGAAATAAAGTCATATTTAGTAGATGATAAAAAAAATGTATTTCCAGGTGTAAAAATTACTGAAAGACCTGATGTTATAGCTGATTCACTACTTAATGGTAAAGTCGTTATTTTAATGGATACTTCTCCTTACGCTTTAATTGTACCAACATTCTTAGCTGACTTTATTAACCCGATGAGCGATAAATACACTAAATCATCTAGTGTTAATTTTATTAAGATACTGCGTCTTTTATGTTTTTTTATCGCGATATTTGTTCCAGCATTTTATGTAGCTGTAACAACAATAAATCAAGAGACTATTCCAACAAGCTTACTTATTAATTTGCAAAACCAAAGAATGAATGTTCCCTTTCCTGCCGTTATGGAATGTGTAATTACATTAATAATATGTGAAATATTAAGAGAAAGTGATATAAGGTTTCCTTCTAGTTATGGATCAGCTATATCCATTCTTGGAGCTTTAATATTAGGAGAAGCAGCTGTTTCAGCTGGCATAGTTTCTCCTATCATGATTATTGTTGCATCTATAACATTTATTTCAAGTATGATTTTTACTGATACAGAAATAATTGATGCTTTAAGGTATTGGAGATTTATTGCTTTATTTATTGCAACAATATTTGGACTTTATGGTGTGGGACTTTCAATAATACTTTTATTCATCAATCTTTGTAACTATGAAGTTAATGGACATTCATACCTTTATCCAATCGCGCCATTTGATAAGGCCTATTTAAAAGAAACTTTAATAAAACTCAAAAATAATAGAAGAAGTAGAATATTAAGTAATAATAGAATTAAGGGGAGATTATGAAAAAATTAATTATTGTTATACTTTGTCTGTTCACTTTAACAGGATGTTATAACTACATTGAACTAGATACTTTAGCAGTTGTCTCATCAATATTAATTGATTATCAGGATAATAACTATAAGGTAATAGTTGAAATATATGATGAAGATGATAAAGTAAAAACTTTTTCTGATGAAGGATTATCACTTACAGAAGCTTTTAATAAAGCCGAAGAAAAAAGTAAAAGAAAATTTTACTATAGGCATATTAACTCAGTATTATTTACAAAAAATGTTGATTTAAATGACCTAATATATTATTTTTTTAGAAATCCAGATACAAATGACACTTTTGCCTTTGTGAGTACAAATGTTGATGATATATATAAAGATGAAGAGATTAATATTGGTGAATTAATTAAGAATAATGTTGAGGATGATGAACTTTGTTCATTCTTTGAAATAATGAAAAGTTATGTCAACAAAACTAGAGATTTAACAATTCCAATATTTGATGGAGAAAAGTTAAATGGTATGGCTGTATATAAAAATCTTGAAAAAAAGATAGAATTTAACTTTGATGATGAAGAGATTATAAAACTATTAAGAAATAAAAATAATGGTATATTGCATGCTAAATGTGGAGAAAAAGATTTTATTCTTAATATAGATTCTATTAAAACTAAGTATGAAGTTGATGATAATATAAAAATTGATTTAAAACTAAAAACTAGTATTCAAGAGATGAATTGTGATTTAGATATAACAAAAGCAAAAGATTTAAAAAAGTTACAAAAATATGCTGAAAGTTCTCTAAACAAGAGCATTGATAAAGTAATGCAAGAGCTTAAAAGTAATGAAGCAGATATTCTAGGCATTAACACTATTATAAAAAATAAGTATAAAAAATTAGATAAAGAATTTTTTATATATGATTATAAGGTAGAAACCGATATTGCAATTTATAAGAAAGGACTATTATTAAAATGAAAAAAGACTTTAATATATTAAACTATTTTAATACAAGAGCTTTATTTATGGGTATTGGACTTTCAAGAATTATTGCTGTATCTCATGAATATTTTTATGTTTCTATAATCTTAGGTGCTCTTATCGGTTTAATACTTTTGTATCTTTTAAAATTAGAAATGAAATCATCTATAATTAACGTCTTACTTAATTCAACTATTATAATTATTTCTTTAGTTATTCTTATAAATATGATTTCAACTATGTATTTAACTAAGATGCCCAAGTTTTTAATTGGTTTACCCTTCTGTTTACTGCTTATGTATTTACTTAACAAAAAAGAAATTGTTTTATATAGATTATCTGGTATTATGCTATTTTTTAACCTATTATGTTATATATTTGCTTTCTTTTCTTTATCAAGATATTTTACTTTAGATAATTTCTATTATACAGGAGTTTCTATTAACAATATAATCAAATCAGCAATTGAGTTTGCCGTTTATTCAGTTACACCTACATTCTTAACTAGAAATAATAAGACAAAAGATATTAATATTTATAAGACATATTTAATATCCTGCTTAACTATGGGAATAATATTCATGCTTACTTATGGCATACTGGGTGCTAATGTAAGTAGTATTGTTAGATACCCTGAATATTTAATTTTAAAAGAAGTAAGTCTAACTACAGCAATACAAAATATTGAAAACATTGTTTCATTTATGTGGATAATTGATGTATTTATGCTACTTGCATCATGTGGAAATTCAATTAAAAATAATGTTAAAAATACCAAAGTTATAAACATCATCTTACCTATCCTCTTAGTTATAACAACATACATGAATAATCATTATGAATATATCTTATTTATCTATAAATACACTCCTATTATATTAATATTTGTTTTACTAGTATTATGGCTAAGTAATAAAAAACTTATCTTCAGTGAAAGATAAGTTTTATTTTTGTTTTCTTTTTAAGGATACATTTTCTAAAGATTCAATTACCCTTTCTGGTAATACACATGATTTTAGATACATAACGTAGAAAAATAATAGCTTGTTATTAGCTAAAATATTTCTTATACCACTTAATTTCTCCTTATTTAAGTCAGGATTTACCATCTCAGCATATTTTTCAAATTCTTCATTCATTGGATTTACTTTATTTTCCATCCAAGGTTTAATATCAAAAAATCCAGCACTATGATATATTTTAGCATCCTTGCTAACACTTTTTATATCTTCGATTGGGTTATATTTTCTTTTATCTTTATAAAATGCTTCATTGAATCTAAAAAAGTCTGCTAAGGCATATGGAAGTAAATTATATATATTTGGTAGTTCAGTGATATATTTTCCAATTGAGGCATTGAGCAAGTCTTGATCAGGATATTTTAAAGTAATATTTGAATTAGCTCTTCTAAAATCTATTATTCTTTTTTGATAATCAAGATCTAACCATTCTTTAACATCAAAAAGTATTACTCCACTATTAAAATATCTATCAATTCCCAGTTCATTTAATCTATATTTTAAAATTGTCTCTGGTACAGCACAAATGTTTCCTTCAAAATTATTAATATCCGTAAGGTCTCCTACAACTATTGTATCAGAATCTAAATATAGAAGTTTATCAATATTATCTACATCAACTATGTCGGCAAAAAATAATCTTGCATTAGCTATTTGTGTTCCACGCCAGTTAGGTATATTGAATTTTTCTATACTATATGTATCTACATCATAGTAAGATACACTTGTATTTTTTGCTCCGTTAATAATATTATTTATTAAAATATAATCAGTTTCTGTAAAGTTAGAAGTCATTATATGAAAATGAATATTTGATTTTTTATTATTCATAATTAATGATAGCATTGATGTTGCCATAATATTTATATATCTATGGTTTGCTGCATATAAAATATTTAGTTCCATATATTAAACCTCCTTTTAAGTGAATAAATCTATAATATAATATTTCACCACACTAAAGCAAGATAATTTACTCATATTAACAAAAAAGTACACACTTCAAATAAAGTGTGTACAAATTTATTCTTCAAAAAGTTTTTTACCTGAATATGTATAATAGGTTGTTTTATTATCACTTTCTATCTTTAAATAGTGATCTAAAAATGATGGAGTAACACTAGTTTTTAATACTTCTTTTTTGTTTCTTAAATCTATTAATTTATATTCATCATCTTTTTTAACAAAAGCATAATAGTCATCATTGTTATTCTTTATTTCAACATTATCATATATAGCATTAATCACTATTTTACCATTCTTATTCATTATACCTTTTTTACCATCTTTAGTAATAATATAATAATCTTTTACTTGATAAGATGAATCAATGTACTCTCCTACTTTTTTACCCTTAATGTTGATGAAATAATATTTTTCTCCATCTTCACTTACACGTGATAGATTATTAGAGTCAAAAGTTATTGCACGTTTAAATTTTTTGCCAAATAATTCTTTTCCTTTGGAATTATAGAAAGTATACTCATTATCTTTATATACTAAATAATATCCATTTTCTGTATATCCTTTATCTGAAAGAATAGCATTTTCAATTGTCTTAACAACTTTTCCATTTCTTAGTATTTGAACGTCATTTCCAACTTTAACAGCATAATTATTGCTATCTTTGTATGACATTAAACTTAAATCTGTATTTAGTATTTTCCATTTCTTATCTAATAAATGACCAACTTCATTTTTTGTACAAACTAAACTTTCACCATTTAAAGTAACTGAATCACATTCATTATCTTTACTTTTTAATTTACCATTTTCAAGAATTTTAAACTTTGTATTTTCAGATGATGCATACCATGTAACACAAGTATTAAGCGAGATTATACTTCCATCTTCATTTGTGTTATTAATGCAATATTGTTCATCATCTTTTATCTTAGTTAGAATTTTTCCTGTATTTGAGTTAAATATAATTGTTAGGCCATCATAGAATACTGATGTGTATTCTTTATAATTACTTGTTGTTGGAGCAATTTGATTTTCTTCATTTTCTTTAACTTTAAATGAATAAACTTTTTTTCCATTATATGTATATACTACATATTTATCTTTATTTAAAACTACAGTTGTATCGTAAACATAGGAATTTGATTTAATATCAAAAGCACTCGACTTAATTATTTTTTTACCTTTTGAATTTAATAAGCTATATGTGTTTTCCTTTTCTTTTGCCTTAAATAGTCCACCATTTTGAGTAATCTCTTTATATTTTCCTGGCTTAACTACATATTTTCCTTTTTCATTTAGAATAGCAACTTTACCATCTTTATCTTTTACTTTAGCAACACCATTATAAAGTTCTTCAACAGAGTCATAAATAAAGTCAGTTAATTTCTTTCCTTTTTCATTAAACATAGCGTATTTATTATCTTTATTCTTTATAAAGAATGATGTTGATACTTCTGGATCAATTATCTTTTTATTAGTTCCCATACTTATAAATTTAATAATAAATAAAACAAGTATTAATAGTATTAAAATAGCTATTACTCGTAATATGGTAGTCCTATATTTATTTATAAAAGTATTTATTTTTTTCATTTTGCACCTCTATTAATATATTATCAAAAATAAATGCAATTTTAAACCTATTTATGAAAAAAGATGTTACTTTGTTAGTAACATCTTTACTTCTTCATTAAATGGAACTCTTTCTTTTCCATTTAAATTATCTTTATTCATTTCTATTGCTTTAATGAAGTATTTAAGTTCGCTTGATTTTAATTTGCTTTCTTTAGCTAAATTACTTGCAATTTGTAATAAAGTATTTCCAAGTTCTTTATTACCTAAACGATAATTCTCACGTGCCATGATTGCAATTTTAAAAATATCATCTTCAGTATAGAAATATTTTCTTGCATATGGCGTATAGTCTATAGTTTTATTTTTTATTGCTTCAATTATATCATCAATACCTTCAATATTATAGTTGTATTCAATATCTATATCATTTACTTTCGAATATGGATAGATTTCTTCTTTTAATGGCATTAATTTCTCGATTAATTTAGATTCAATTTCTTCAGTCATTGATCTTGATGCTAATACAATTGCATCGAATATGCTAGCTAAACTATTTTGTTTTTCTAGATCGTTCTTACTTTCATATGTCTTACTTAAATCAAAAATCATATTTCCAATATAGAAAAGCCATATATCTTTACCAATTGTTTCAAAGTAATCCCATACAATTTCTTGTGCTGTTTCAAAATCACTTACTTGAATAGCACAGTATATACTTTCTAAAGTATTATATAAATATTCGCTTAAATTTCCTTCATAGTCACTTACTATTCTATAATTTTCCTCTTCTTTTATCTTTTTTACTAAAGAAGAAATTATTGGTTCATTAGCAGTTTTAATAACTTTATCAATATCTCTTGCTTCTACTGCATCTGTAAGATTATATGATTTTGGCATTTCTTTAGGTTCACCTAATGGATATCCATAAACAATGTCTTTCCAAATTTCATATAATGCTAACTTATTCCTATTTGTGCTCGTTTCGTCTTTTAATCCATAAAAATAATTATCTAGTTTTTCAAAATCTTTATTTTCAAGAGCTTCAAGAATATCAAATGTTCTTTTATTTTTTATTGCTTTTAGTAAATGATAAATTGTACTTTCAGAAACACTTGCTTTACCTATAAAACTTTTTTTAATGGCTTTAAATGCTTGATCATATTCCTTATTATATATTTGTCTTCTAATGTTATTATGAAAATTTGTATTAAAATATCTAGTATCATAATTTGGCACTAAAACATTAGATATAGATATATTGTACTTTGGAGTTTTTCCAAGTATTTCCTCAAGCATGATTAAATATAAAGCCATATCTTGTCTATATTTATCATCATTTTTATAAAGGTAATCAGCATACACATAAGCGTCTTCATACTTTTCAAGTTTTACCGAATAATACATAATTAAGAATCTTAAATATATCTTATTACTAATATAAGTGTATGATTTTAAAATACTTAAATATCTTTCTGGATTAATTTCACTTAATTTTCCATTATCTATTACATCATTTAGTGTAATATTGTTATCATCTAATAGTTTAAAGTCAATTTCAACATTACTTGATAATATTTCTTCTAGAGTCATTTTTATTCCTTCTTTTCTTGATTATCTATTATATCAATAATTAAAAAAAATTAAAAGGAGAAAATATCTCCTTTTAGTCTCTATCTCTAAATGCTAGTAAATAGTATAACATTTGTAAGATAGTTGTAAGTACACCAGCTACATAAGTCATAGCTGCACTCTTTAATACTTTCTTTGTTCCTAAAACTTCAAGATCATCTATTAATCCTAACTCAACTAAGATATTATTAGCACGAGCAGATGCATCAAATTCCACTGGTAAAGTAACTAGTTGGAATAAAAGAGATGCAGAAGTTAAGATAACAGATATTAATATTAAATCAGCGGCTTGGAAGATAAATCCAGCTATTAATGCGAAGTAAGCAACTTTATTTGTAAATGATACGAATGGGAAAATCATACTTCTAATTTTCATCCAAGTATATCCTTCTTTATCTTGAATTGCATGTCCGCATTCATGAGCAGCAACTGAAGTAGCTGCTATACTTTCACCATGAAATACATCACTGCTAAGTTTTACTGTCTTTCTTATTGGATCATAGCAATCAGTTAATTCTCCAGGTACTTCAACAATATAAATATCTTTAAGTCCATTTTCATCAAGTATTTTTCTAGCAACTTCAAATCCACTTAATTTTTTATTTGTATCGATTTGCTTATATTTTTTATAATTTGCATTAATATTAATTGTCGCGATTGTAGGTATTACTAAAAGTAGTAAATATATTATAATCATTAAATCCATTTAATTCACCATATCCAATCTAACATAGTTTTGTGAAAAATGTGTTAAATTATGAACCAACTATTTTATAAGTTGTTCCTTCTCTTGTATCAATTAGTTCAATTCCTTTTTTATATAAATCTTCTCTTATAGAATCAGCTAATTCGAAATCTTTTTTAGATTTTGCAACATTTCGAGCCTCAATTAATTTAAGTATTTCTTCATCTGCTGCAACTTTTGTGTTTTCTTTAATTAAATCTAAAGCTAGAACTTTATCAAAAGATTTAATTAATTCTAGTTTTGTATTACCATTTACTTCATTATCTTTTAATAATTCATAAACGACTGATAAAGCATTGGCAGTATTTAAATCATTTTCTAAGGCATTTTTAAATGATTCATCATACTTTTTAAATAATGTATCATCTATTTCACCAGATAATTCAATCATAGATATTTTATTTCTTAATTTCTTTAAAGTTGATTCTGCTTGATTTAAAGCATCATATGAGAAAAGTAATTGTTTTCTGTAATGACTATTTAAGCATAAGAATCTAAAACTTATTGGATCATATCCTTTTTCAATTAAAAGTGAAACTGTTAAGAATTCACCATGAGACTTGCTCATCTTTCCAGTATCGTCAAGCAAGTGTTCATTATGGAACCAATAATTGCACCATTTGTGTCCAAGGTAAGCTTCACTTTGTGCAATTTCATTTGTATGATGTGGGAAGATATTGTCTACACCACCACCATGAATATCTAAATATTCACCTAAATACTTAATGGATATACCAGAACATTCAATATGCCATCCGGGATAACCTACTCCAAATGGAGAATCCCAAAGCATTTCATGATTTTCAAATTTAGATGATGTAAACCATAGAGCAAAGTCAGCTTGATTTCGTTTATTACCATCAAACTCAACACCTTCTCTTACTCCAACAACCATCTTATCTTCTGCTGCTTGATTAGTTAAGCAATAATAGTTTTTTACCTTGGAAATATCAAAGTAAACATTTCCACCAGATGTGTACGCAATATCATCATCTAATAATTTTTGAATCATTTTAATGTACATATCAATATTCTCTGTAGCTTTAGAAGTTATATCAGGTCTTAAATTGTTTAAGGCATCGTAGTCTTTAAAGAAAGCTTCTGTATAAAATTCAGCAATTTCATAAGCTGACTTTCCTTCTCTTTTTTTAGCCACTTCCATTTTATCTTCACCAGAGTCTGAATCACTTGTTAAATGACCAACATCAGTGATATTCATAGCTCTAGTAACATTGTATCCAATATATTTTAAAGTTCTAACTAATACATCATGACCAATATAATTACGCATATTTCCAATATGGGCATAATGATATACTGTTGGTCCACATGTATAAATTTTAACATTTCCTTCCTCATTAGGAATAAATTCTTCTATTTTTTTTGTTAATGTATTATATAATTTCATAAATATTAATCCTTTCTTATTTTATTAAAAATTATAAGTAAGGCAACATCGTTTTTGCATAATTATCCCTTCTTTTATATATATTATATACTAATTAATTCTTATTTAAAAGTAAAATGTACATATTAATTTATATGTACATTTATGGATATTATTTACAATAATTAAATTCGTTTTTGTATTCTTCAAGACTTTTTTCATATATATTTTCTAAAGCATTAAACTCGTGATTCCCTTTATATGAAAGTGAATAGTGAACTATTACGGGTTTTGAAGTTTCAATAGATGATGCAAATAAATCATCTTCATTACAAATTGAAACAGGACTGCTGCTATTTATATTATTATTTGGAATTAATTTATCTCCAATTACATTTTTAGATACTATAGTTATAGCTTCTGAATTATATATAACTGATGCATCTTCATCGCTTATTACCATACCATTTATATCACCAATATGATACATATTTAATAAGGTATTACCTAATGAATCAACTATATACATTTCAGTAGTTCTATTATTTTTATCTTTAGCAGTAAAAATAATTAAATCGTCTATTAAGCCAACACTAGAATAAAAATATTCTTTTTTAGTTATTTCTTTATCATTAATATATATATTATTATTTACTTTTCTTATTGTAAAATTTCCAGCTTTATAGTTAATATCATTATCTATAAATATACTTTCATTTAATTTTATATTTTCAAAGTAATACCCACTAAGGTTAGGAATTGTTGTAGTTGTAGATATGTCATTATATTTAATTTTAGATTGAGAAATGGACTCTGGTATTAATAAATATATAGAAGACGCAATGATACCTATTACAAATATTATTATTAAAGTTTGCAATACTCTTTCTTTATTTACCTTTTTTCTCTTTTTTTGAATCTTTTTTACTTCCTTTTTAGGAGGTATTGCACTTATGCTATCTTTAATTTGTGCATCAAGAGTACTTTGATTATTTGAATTATTCGTAGTATTTGCATCATTTACTTTAATAGGTGTTGCGATACGATTAATTTGTTTAAATCTTTTATCTTCATTCATAACATACCCTTCTATTCTGTATTAATTATATAATAAAAATTACTAGTTATAAATAAGTTTATTTTATTGAGTGTAAAATTAATATTTAACTTGCTAGATTAAGTTCTTTATTTTTTATATATGTATAATTCACTATATTCTCATTTAAAGTATTAGCTTCATCATATCCAATTTTAGAAGTTAATTCATTATTGGTTTTTATTATTAGGGTATTGTTAAAATCTATCTTATTATTATATTTATCTGTTAAATAACCTTTATCTATTATAGAATTAAATAATTCTAATACTTGAGTTCCTGCATATTCAATATTTTTTAAGAGTATTAAGGAATAAGGATTATATTTTATTTTATCCAAAATAGTTGTTGATTCATAACCTACATATCCTGGATCTGAACCAATAAGACGATTTATTGAAGTTGAACTTCTAAATTCTTTCATATCTAATTCAATTAGATTATATTCTAATGCATCTCTTATAACATGTGCTGTATAAGTTTTACCACAGCCTGATGGACCTTTTATTTCAATACCAACTATTTTATTAGTTGTACATTTTTTCTTTAATAATTCTTTTAATTTTGTTAAATTCTGATATTTAACTGATTTATCTAAAGCCTTACATACTTTTTCATAATGTGTATTATTTAAGACTTTAATGTTAGCTAACTTTTCAACAACAGAAATAATATCTTCGGTTTTAATAGTTGGCATATTTTTTGTTTTTAACTTTAAAGCATTTTTATAATCTTTATTCTTTAAAAATTCATTAAATGTATACATATCACGATTATTTTCACTTTTTAATTTTACATGTGATAAAAGACAATCTAGTACTTCAAGTGATTTATCAGGATTTTGATTAGTTGTGATATATTTTGTAGAAAGATGTGTGATATCTTTAAGTTGTTCATCAGCTATTTTTATTTTATGAAATTCTTCATATGAATCCTTTACTCCAAGTAGTATCTTGTATGTCTCTTCTTCAGTTGGCTCACTTACAGAAATGCGGGCAAATCTTCTAGAAAGTGCTGCATCAGAACTTATAAATGTATCATATTCACGATTAGTTGTAGCACCAATTAATTTTATTTTTCCGTTTGCTAGGTATGGTTTTAAAATATTAGCTGCATCACATGAACCTTCTCCGCCTCCTGTGCGTACGATGGTATGTATTTCATCAATAAATAAAATTATGTTTTCTTTCGCGATTGTTTCTTTTATTAAGTTATTAATCTTTGTTTCAAACTCTCCGCGATATTTAGTATTAGAAAGTAAGCTTGCCATATCAAGCATATAGATTTTTTTATTTTTTAAAGCATTTGGGACATTTCCTTCTTTTATTCTTTTAGCAAGTTCATAAACTATAGCTGTTTTACCTACCCCTGCTTCTCCAATAAGAAGTGGATTATTTTTATTCTTTCTTAAAAGTATTTCTAACATAGAGTCTATTTCTTTTTCTCTTCCAATTAAAGGAGAAAACTCTTTAGTATTCATCATATTATAACCTATTTCATCAAGATAAGAATGAGCATTAGTTAACTCTGCATAAAGTGAATCAACATCTATATTAAGTTCCATCATTATTCTTATCGCGATTCCATCATCACTGGAAACTAGTTCTTTAAGTAAAGTAATTTCATCACTTGATTCCCCTTCACTTTCAAGAGTTTTTTTAATTATTAATTTTAGAAGTGGTGTATATAAAACATATTTGCTTTTGATATTAGACATACCAATTATGTTTATTAAAGATTCTCTAAAGGTAGCATAAGTTAAATTATACTTATTTAATATTTTTTTAGTCTTATCAAATTTTAATAAGCTTAAAAGTAAATGTTCACTTCCTACATACGGATGATTAAGATCAAGCATCTCTTGTTCTGCAAATTCTAATACTCTTTTAACACATTCATTTATATTATCTTTCATAAAAAAATCCTCCTATAAATATATATGAGGAATATTCTTAGTTATTATGCATATTTTGCATTTAATTTTAATCTATCTGCTAATGTTACGATAAATTCTGAATTTGTTGGTTTACTACGATCAAAGTCAATCGAATTTCCGAATATCTCTTCCATAAGGTTATAATCTCCTCTAACCCATGATACTTCAATCGCATGCCTTATTGCTCTTTCTACTCTTGATGATGTTGTATCATAAGAGGATGCAATGCTTGGGTATAACTCTTTTGTAATTGATCCAACTAATGATGAATCATGATAAAGCATTTCAATACCATCACGAATATATGAATATCCTTTTATATGTGATGGTATTCCTAAACTATGTAACAAGTTTGTAATCTCTATTTTTATGTCTAAATCTTCTTCTGGTTTAATATTATTTCTTCTTTTATAAAGTGCGATAATTATATCTTCAAGTGTACTAACATCATAAGGTTTCTTTATAAAATAGTTAACTGAATACTTACTGATGCTATCCATCATGTCTGCTGATATAAATTCACTTGTTGCGATGATTATTTTATCATTATATAAACTTCTAATATCGCTTAATAACTCATATGAATCAATACCGTTAAGTAACATATTTATAATTATACAATCTGATTCTTTTATAAATTGCTGTGCCTCATCTTTCGAACTTACACATCTAACTTCAATACTACTAGAACTACAAGAATACTTCGCAACTTCTTTAGTGTGATTAGAATCTCCATCTATCACTAGTGTTTTTATTGCCATAATGTCTCCCTTTTTTCTAATATTTCTTGACTGCTAAAAACATTATAGTATAAAGTTTTACAAATAGAAATAGGAAGTTTTGTCGAACCATGTAAATATTTGTAAATCAAAAGACAATTTTATGTATAATTCGACAAAGTATACTTTATTTTGACAAAATACTAAAAATGCTAAAATGTTTTTATTTTACTTTGGATAGAACTTGGGTTTAATAAATCTAAATCTTTTATATTAAATTTATCTCTATGGTGTTCTGGAAAACATCCAAAATCGTCATAACATATTTGTGTATTGTAATCTCTAAAACAGTTAGTATCTAGAGCATATGTATAACCAATATTATTTATATATACTACTGTTCCAAATCCAGAATCAATAGTTTTAATATTAAATTTATTTAGTGTCCTTTTTACCTTATTTAATACACTTAAAACATTTTGACTCATAATATCAGTTACTGGTTTACTTTCATCTAAAACATCTGCCATTGGCATAATAGATTCTATAATAAAGAAACATTCTAATTTGCCATTATCCATATTGCACGAATAGATTTTATCATAGTCAGAATCTTTTTTTAATTTTTCCCATAATTTATGGTAATAATTATCATTGTCTATATTAGTTAGATTATCCTTATTTTTTACTGTATCTAATAATTCTTTTTCTTTAATAGGATCAATGTACTCAAGAGCAATATAATCCTTCGCTTCTATATTTATACTTTCAGATGATTTAATTTTTACACCCTTCGAAGTATCAAATCCTTTTTCTTTAGAAATATTATAGATAATATCAATACTTTCATTTATATTCTTATCTTTTACATTTATGTCATTATAAATATCCATACAATCATCATTAAGGCAGTAAACATCACTTACATTGCTTCCCTTTAAAATTAAAGCAAAAGATGGATTAATTTCTAAAAACACATAAGATAGTTTGTCATTACTAATTTCAATTAGTGCATCCTGATATTTTTGTATATTCATTTTTTCTATTTTTTTATAAATATCTAGTCCTAAAACTATTATAAGCACTAAAAATAATATTGTAAAAAATATTTTCTTTAATATATGCTTTTTCTTTTTTAATTCAATTGCTAGTAAGCCATACTTCTTAATGTCATTTTTAGTATAGTTTTCCACAAGATCATCATAATTAATTATATCTTTTTTCTTATATCCTAATTGTTTATTACTCACATTTTTCTTTACTTCATCAAGATTAGAATAAGTATTTAATTTTTTGACTTTTCTTTTAAATTTTTTCTTATTATTTGTAATTAAAATATTATCTTTAATATTTATACTTTTATTCTCTTCATTGTTTAAAACTATTAGTACACTTTGTCTTTCGTGCTTTATTTTCTTATATTCTTTAAAATCCATTTCTAACTTATGTATATTTTTTTTCACATTTATCTACCTCCTTTATTTTGATAATATATCTAATGCTTTTTGTAATTGGGCATCTGTTTCATCACATGGATTAAGTGCATACTCGCGAGTAAGTTTTACTTCAACATCTGGTTTATACCCTATTTCATTTACATAGTTTCCTTTAGGTGTAAACCATTTGGCAGTAGTATACTTAATCATTGTATTATCACTTAAGAAATCGGTTTGCTGAACAAGTCCCTTTCCATAAGTTTTAGTTCCAACAAGTATAGCTCCATAACTTTCTTTTAAACTTGTTGCAAGTATTTCGGAGGCTGAGGCTGATGCACGATCAATTAACACTACCATATTAAGGGTGCGCATCATTTTTGTCGTATCATATATTACTTTTCTTTTATCTTTACTCTCAATTGAATAAAGTATTTCTCCTTCTCTTATAAACATATTTAAAATATCTTCAGCTGATTTTAAGTAACCACCCGTATTACTTCTAACATCTATTATAAGTGAATCTATTTTTTCACTTTCTAAACTATCTAAAGCATTACTAACTTGAGAAGCTGTAGTTTTTGAAAATGTTTGAATATATATATACCCAATTTTTTTATTATTTCTTTCATGAATTTTATAATCGATTGATGGTGTTTCGATAGTCTTAACATCTATTTTAATGGTTATTTCTTCATTATCTCTTAAAACAACTAAAGATACATTATCTTTTTCTTTAATAAGTTCAGATATTTTTTCTAGTGAATCACTTTCTTTTATTTCATAGTCATTAACTCTTTTAATAGTATCTCCAGTTTTTAATCCTGCTTTTGATGCTGGTGTTCCTTCATAAACATTAACGATTGAAACTAAATTATTCTTTTTTTGAACAGATATACCGATACCATGGTATCTTCCTTCAAGTTTTTCTGATAAATCAGAGGTATCAGTCTTATTCATATGGACTGTATAGTTTTCATCTAGTGACGACATCATGCTATTAATAGCGTCTTCTGCAAGTTTTGATTTATCTATTTTTCCATAGAAATCATCATTTATTTTATTATATGTTGATACAATATCTAATAAATTCTTATCAAGTATTAGATTTCTATTATTTTTAAAATAAAAGAATAAACCTGTTAATATTCCGGTAAGTGATGAAAAAGCTAAAGTTATTATTATTAGTTCTCCTAAGTTAAAGTTATGTTTTTCAAAAAAATTTTTTCTCTTGATGTTTTTCATGTTGATTCTCCTTATATTCATTATAACACAAGAAAAAAAAGAATACATTAAAGTATTCTATTTTGCTGAAAGTTTTTCTGTGATTGTATTTGCATCACTAATGTACTCTACTACTTCTTTATTCTTAATTACTAGTAATCTTGGTCCACTTACCTTTACTTCACTAGCATTAGTTGGCTTAGTATTTTCATTTTCAAGTGATTCACTAAAGAAGCTCTTATTCATCTTATTTGCAGCATCTACAGCATATAAAGTCTTGCTTCCTTTATAACTATTAAAAAGACCCCCAAATAATATTCCATTTTCTTTGTTATTTGAATCATATAATAATACCATATATTCTTTATCTGATTTATTAAATATCTCAGTGCCTAGAATAACACTTTCATCGTATGATGGTTCAGTTGTTGTAGTTGTATTATTACTTAAATCTTTAGTAACAATTTTTCCATTAAATAAGAATAATAAACCTACTAATGCAAGTACAATTATAAGTACAATTATAAAAGAAACTATCTTTTTATAATCTTCATTAGACATATTACTTTTTTTAATTTCTGTGCTAACAAATTTTTCTGTTTGTTTACTATGTTGTTTTTTCTTCATCTTTATTCACCTGTTAATAATATAACATAAATTGGTGACATAGACAATTAAAAACAGAAAAATTAATTGTCTCTTTCTTCTTATGAAATAATACTTTCTATCTTCTTTATATTATTTTTCCCTGAGTTTTTCAACTTACAAATAAAAAAATGGTTATGCAACCATTTCTATTTTTGATTGAGTATTAGAATCAATCGATTCGCTTTCTAAAAGTCCAGCTAGTTCCGCTTTCATTTCTTCTATAGCTTCTTCATTTTTCTTTATCTCGTCGTGCAGTTGTTCGTTGCGAGATTCAAACGCAGATAGTAATGCGTTTATGCTGTTTATTTTGTTTTTCATAACTACACCTCTTCATGGGTATATATTATATATCAACTATTTTAGTCCTGCAACTAAATTTGATGAATTTTCTAAACTTTCTGCAATAGTCATCATTTCACTAGCATTAAGTGTCTTACTAGTTAAATAATAATCTATTCCATTACTTGTCCAATAGATGGAATTATCTGATATTGCTCCAATAGTTGAACCTAAAAATAATGGTTCTCCATTAACTGGGATTATATCATGTTCATTATTAACTTTTGAGACTTCTTCTACTAATATAAATGGGTCTACTCCAGCAAATGTTAAAATTACTCTGTTTCCATCATCCGTAGAAACTGTATCTTTTGATGAAAGATAAGTGTCTGTTGGTACATATAATGGATAAATTATATCTTCAAGTATTGTTGATGATGCTTCAATAGAACAAGTAGTTTTGCATTTTTCAACAGTATCTGTACAACTTGCTAAACACTCCTCATCGACATTTTTATCATTTGTCTTTTCTGTCTCTTTCATTTTTATTAGTTTATCTAAATCAAAGAAATCATCTGCAAATTTAGCTTTATAATTAGTTTTAGTTATATTAACTTCTATTTCTATCTTATCAGTAGAATCCATTACTTTAACAGATTTTATATTGAAGTCTTTATCTGTTGTAATAGTTTCATGGTCTAATCTTTCATTATTAGGATAGTCAACTTTAGCATTAATTATATAGCCATCGTTAACTTTTTCAATGCTTGAAGAAACATCTTTATTGACATCATTAACTAATGATTCAAGTAAATACGCTTGACTTGAGTTATTAGGCCATTCACTCATAAACTTAAAGCTTTTATTAAGTTCTGGGGTAACTACATATACACCATCATCATTTCTTAAGATTACTTGCTCATGATTATTAATTGTATTTACTAATGATACTTTATAGTATTTATTATCTTTAACTGATACGGTTACATTATAGGTAAATTCATCTTCATTACTTATTATTTTCATAGATCCATTTAATTCATAAGTAGTTTTGTTTCCATTGTAATCCTTAAATGATTTTAATGTATCTTCACTTTTTTGTTTACATCCTGATAAAAGTATTAGACCAATCATTAATAAAATTACTTTTTTTATAAAAATCATCTCCTAATAAGGTATATGATTTAATATTTTTTTAATTCATTTATATGTCAAAAATATCGGCTAGTATAGACAAATTGTAAAAATTATAGTATATTATTAAGTACCTGAGAGCTTTATATATACTTATTTTTTTATTTAAGGAGGATAAAACATGAACAAAAACGAAAATGTTACAACCGTTTTTGCCCTTGGCGGTTTAGGCGAAGTTGGTAAAAACATGTATGTAATTGAATATAAAAATGAAATAGTTATTATAGATGCTGGTGTTATGTTTCCAACTGATGATCTTTTAGGTGTTGATTATGTAATTCAGGACGTAAGTTATTTAAAACAAAATGAAAATAAGATAAAAGCTTTATTTATTACACATGGACATGAAGATCACATTGGTGGTATATCATTTTTATTACAAAATGTTAATATACCAGTTATATATGCATCACAAATTGCGAATGATTTAATTGTTAAAAAATTAGTAGATAGAAATATTAGTTATGATAATTTAGTTGTTTATAATGAAGAGACTCATGTTAAATTTAAAAATATAACGGTTGAATTTATTACAACAACTCACTCAATACCTGATTCATACGCGATTATTATTAGAACACCAAATGGTACAATTATTCATACTGGAGACTTTAAGTTTGACTTAACTCCTATCGGCCCTATGGCGGATATTCATAAAATGGCTCGTTTAGGAGAAGAAGGTGTTAAATTATTATTATCTGAAAGTACTAATGCGTTATCTCCAGGATTTTCTGCAAGTGAAGCTGTCGTTGATGAAGCTTTAGGTGATGTATTTGCTAGAGCTAATACCAATCGTATAATCCTTGCAACATTTGCATCGAACATTTATCGTATTAAACATATTATTGAAACTTGTCGTGAGAATAATCGTAAGATTATTACATTTGGTAGAAGTATGGAAAATGCCAAAGAAATTGCAATTAAGAATGGACTTATTAAAGACCCTTCAATATTTATTGATATTAATCAAGCAAAAGACTTAAAAAAACACGAAATATGTATTTTATGTACAGGATCTCAAGGTGAGCCTTTAGCTGCTTTATCAAGAATAGCAAATGGTGTTCATAAACAAGTGCAATTATTACCCGATGATATAATCGTATTTGCATCTAATCCAATCCCAGGAAATTCTGCAAGTATTAACAGAATAATAAATAAACTATATTTAAAAGGTGTTAAAGTTTATACAAATTCAGTATTCCCTGATATACATACATCAGGACATGCTAAAGCTGAAGAGTTAAAATGGATGATTAGACTTTTAAAGCCTGAGTATTTGATGCCAATACATGGTGAATATAGAATGTTAAAAGAGCATGCTGATTTAGCTAAACAATGTGGAGTTAAAGAAGAAAACATATTCATATGTAAAAATGGAGACTCTGTTGTAATGGATAATAATGGTGTTCATAAAGGTAAATATTATCAAGCTGGAGATGTTTATGTAGATGGATCTCGTATTGGTGATATTGGATCAGTTGTTATAAAAGATCGTAAGATAATGAGTAATGATGGAGTTCTAGTAACTATACTTAATATTGATCCTGATAAGCATGAACTTTTAATAAAGCCTAATATTACTACTAGAGGATTTGTACTAGTTAATGAGAATGCTGATTTAATAAAAGAAATTGAAAATAAAGTTTCTGAAATAGTTAATAAATCATTATCTAATAAATATAGTATTACTGATATAAAGAACCAAGTTATTCTAGAACTTAATATGTTTATCAATGAACGTATGGGTAGAAGACCAATGATTTTACCAGTTATTATGGAAGTTAGAAAAAAGTAGCATATAAATAAATTAGTCATAGTATATCGTGAGGGATAAATATGATTAATTTTTTTTATGATTTAAATGTTTACTATCAGGCTTTAATTGCAAGTACATTAACCTTCTTGGTAACTTGTCTTGGAGCCTCAACTGTATTTTTCTTTAAAAATGTTAAAAAAGAAGTAATGAACTCAATGATTGCGCTTTCTGGTGGAATAATGTTATCAGCGGGAATTTTTTCACTTTTACTTCCAGCTATTGAACAAAGTGAGGCTTTGAATCTAAATGCTCCGTTAATTGTTTCTCTTAGTATATTAGTAGGTTCTCTTTTACTAATTGCAGGTGATAAATTTACGAATAAGTATATTGTTCCGGAAAAAAAAGGATTTAAAAGTACCCTACTTCTTATTGTTTCAATACTCTTACATAATATTCCAGAGGGGATGGCAATTGGATCGGCCTTTGGTTCAATTGTATATGGAATTGATGGTGCTACTGTAGCTGGTGCTATTTCGCTTGCTATAGGTATTGGAATACAAAACTTTCCCGAAGGAGCGGCTATTTCTATTCCACTTAGAAATGTCGGATATTCGAGAAAAAAATCATTCATAATTGGAGCACTAACTGGTATAGTTGAGCCAATAGCAGCTATGATTGGTGTCTTTCTAGCTATAAAAATTAAACTAATCTTACCTTACCTTCTTGCATTTGCTGCTGGAGCTATGATCTTTGTTGTGGTTGAGGAATTAGTTCCAGAATCAATGAACTCAAAATATAAAACTGCTATGGCCTATTTAGTACTTGTTGGATTTGTTGGTATGATGATTTTAGAACTTATAGCAGCATAAAAGAGCTTAAATAAGCTCTTTTTTTATTCTTTAATTATTACGTTTGCTGTTGTCCATGCACTAGGACGATTAGATGCATCTAAACTTAACACCTTAGTTTGAACTGATTCATCCTTAACATAAACTTTTAAAGTTAATGGTAAAGCAGTAAATAATGATTGATCATTCCTTATATTATCAGCAGTAAATCCACTTATATCTAATGTAGTTAAAGATGCACAATCAAGGAAAATTGTTTGCATATCTGTTACGTTTAATGTATCAAAATTGCTTAAATTTAATGAAGTAAGTGATCTACACTTTTCAAACATTGATGTCATCGTAGTTACATTCGAAGTATTAAAACTGCTTACATTAAGACTAGTTAATTTATTACAATTGTAAAACATTGTATTCATAGTTGTTACTTTCTCTGTATTAAACCCAGAAATATTCAAACTAGTTAAACTAGTACAGCCAAAGAACATTCCTTCCATGTCTGTTACATTTGATGTATTAAAATTACTTAAATCTAAAGATGTAAGTGAAGCACATTTTTCAAACATAGTGTTCATAGTAGTTACACTTGATGTATTAAAATTACTTAAATCCAATTCTTTTAGTTTTGTATTTTGGAATAAGCCTCTCATACTTGTTACTTTGCTTGTATCAAAGTTACGTATATTTAATTTCTCTAAATTCTTACAATATCCAAACATTCCATTCATAGTAGTGACATTTGAGGTTTTAAATGACCTTAAATCTAGTTCTGTTAAACTCGAACAATTATAAAACATGGAATCCATATTTACAACTTTACTTGTATCAAAGTTACTAAAGTCTGCAGTTGTTAAGCTTGAACAATTTTGGAACATACTTCCCATATTTGTTACAGAAGCAGTGCTTAAATATTTTAAGTTATCAATAGTTTTTAAGTTAGTAAAGTCATGGAATAAGCCAGCTGCATTAATACTTGCTTTTACCCCCGTATCTCCTTGAATATATAAAGTATAAGCAGATGTTGTATCAGTTAATCCACTAGTATTGTTTAAAGTATCATCATTTAAAACTAAATAAGCCATAACACTTCCATCTTGCGCATCTGATACATCAAAAATTAAGTTTTCATCTGTGGCGTGTTCTATAAGTTTATTTTCAAAGACTATATTAGTTATATTTTTTTTATAGGCATAGTAAGTTTCAGTTGTGTTCCAGTCAGCAGCCTTAAGTGTACCTGACTTACTAAATGGTGCAAAGTATTCATCACCAAGAGAATTTCTTTCTTCAGCAGTTGCAACTATTTCACAAGATATTTTTATATCTTTATCATCGATTACTGCCTTTTTCATTTTAGCTGTAAGCGTACCTTTTTCTGTTTTTCCAGCTAAAATAGTCATTGCTGTTGGAGAATATTCAAAAGTAATATAATCATTTTCTCCAGCACTGCATGTTACACTAACATTTGCATCATAGTTTCTAGAAGTATTTGTTACCTCATACTCTAAGGTTGTTGTATCATCTATGCTCCTAAGTACATTAGAAGTAAATGAAAGATCTTGTTTATCATTAGATATAAAATCGTTTCTCATAGCTCCATCAAGTGCTGCACTTGTAAATATTATATTGAAGTCATCATTATTATCCCCTATATTTAATACACCTACTAGAGTTAAAGTTGTAGTAACACTTGCAAAACCAATTGTTAATAAAACAATTAAAAATACTAATAAAGATTTCCTGCTTTTCATTCTTACACCTACTCTTACTATTTTTATTATACCAGTTATTTAGTAAATTAGCATAGATATTTTATTAAATATATTAAAAAATTTACAAAATACGCTTTTAGGCATTAAAAAAACACGATTGTTCGTGTTATACCCACAATTATTAGCAGTCAAAAAATATTTTATTTTGTTTGTGGGGTTTATTATTTCACCTACTTCCCAATTGATTATAGCAATATAGGAATTTTTTGTAACGGACTTTAGAAGTCACACTAAAGTAAAGGTTCTTTTTCTAATAATGTATGATTTTTTATGAAATAATGTTTTTTACATAAATTAGTTAAAATAGTTTTTTTAGATATTAATATATATGTTTTATCTTTAAAGTATTTCTTTAATATATTAGCTACTTTCTTTTCTGAGTCTGTATCTAAAGACTCCGTTGGATCATCAAAGAAATAAACATCTTTATCACTCACTATTGCTCTTACAATATTAATCTTTTCTCTAATATCTTTTTCTACATTTGATGAAAGTATCTCATCAAGTCCAAATTCTAATTTAGTGTACCATTCGGTTAAACCTACTTCATCCATTAAATCAATTAATTCTTCATCGGTTATTTCATTTGAGAACTTTAAATTATCTCTTAATGTAACACTAAAAACTGTAGCATCGCTTGAATAATATGCATCGACTATTTCATTTGTGCAATTACCATCAAATAATATATCCCCTTCATCTAGTTTAAATATTCCACTTAAGATATTTAAGACAGTAGATTTACCTTGACCAGAGGCTCCCATTATGCTTATGTGATCTTTTTTTATTAATTCAAACGAAGGTATTTTAATATCTTCGGTTGTATCATTATAATTTACTACTCCATTTTTTATATTAATCTTTTTCCAATTAGTATTAATTTTAGGTTCATAAGTATTGTTAAACATGCTATCTAGTATTACTTTATTTCTAGATGATGCAAACATATTCTTTATCGCTGGGTTTATCTTGTAAAGTAAATCTTGTAATTTTAATAATATAATAATAAAGAAGATAATAAGCCCCAATCTTGTAATCGTGTTATGAACAAATATAAATGACGAAATTAAAATAATACTCATAATAACAAATATTGAATTAGTAAATTTTAAATCACTTGAGGTGTCACCTTTTTTCAAAATACATATATCATTTTCTTTTGTATTATCTAACTTTTCTACACAGTAAGAAAATATATTTAGTTTTCTAATTGACATTATTTTTTCAACAAACTCTTTTAATAAATCATTATAATTTGGAGGTGTCTCTTCATCTTCTTGAGTATTAAAATAGGAAAAAATAAGTACACCAACTAAAGATAAAAATATTATTATTCCAAATAATTTATTTAAATCAAGTAACTTTATAAATAGAATAAATAAACCTAGTAAAGCTGGAATGATATATTCAAATATATCCGATATAATTTTAGAATAATTATATGATACTTCTAAGATTTTTTTAGATAAATCTTCTTTATTAATCTTTTCTAAATCATCATAACTTAAATTATTTATTTTTTTAAAGTAATGCATCTCGATTGAATGTTTAAGATTATAATAACTATTTGAGGCATTTTTTTTATAAACATTTTTTAAAAATACTCTTATACCATAAAGAACTATTAATGATAATACAAGTAGTATTAGTTTTACATCATCAATGGAATCTTTTAAGAAAACGTTAAAGGAAACTGCGAAAAGAAACCAACATATATATATTGAAACTTTGTATAAGCCAGTTAATATCCATTCACTTTTATTAGTATTCTTAAGTAATTCTTTCATATATACACATCCTACTCATCTTGTTCTTTTATTATACAATAGTTAAACGTAGAAAGTCTAGATAATTAATCTATTTCAATAGAATCACAAACACACTCACGATAGTCTTTAATCTTTATTAATGGTTCAAGATGAGTTCGTGCTCCATAATTCATAACAACAAATCTTGATATGGAAGAGGCTCTCATATAAGCTAGGGAAATTACTTTTTCATTAATCTCAAAGTTTGCATCAACTATGGTTCTAATAAATTCAGAAAAGAAAGCATCACCTGCACCTGATGCATCTACTTCACTCGCAGGTTCTTCTATCTCTTTTTCATAAACTTCACTGTTATAGACAATAAATGAGCCCTTTTTACCCCTTGTAATGATTAACATATGAGGATTTATTAATTCATAGAAATCTACTAAATCTAATTTAAATTTGTTTCTTAAGACATTATAAACTTTTTCATTCATGTTGATAATTTCAAATCTATCTTTAAGTAAGTCAAGTATTTCATCTAAACTTAAGTATAAAAGTGAACCTAAACATCCTAAATCTAAAAATGCTTTATTAGGTACACTATTAAGAACATCAATAACACCTTTGTTTAAATTATCAACAATTATTAAATCATCTTCTTTAATTAAAGTTTTAACCTCTTCTGGATCATATAAAGGGTTTTTATAAGATATATTTCTTCCGCATACTGGACATGTTGCTGATACTTCCTTATTACTTATAAAGTACTTTTTAGTTCTTTTGTCTACTCTTTTAATATTAGTTACATCTACTCCTAATTTACTAAGTGAAGAGATTGCAACATCCCCTTGAATATCCGATCCAGCAACTCCAAAAAAAGAAGTATCATAATATTTAGAAAGATTAGCTATTATATTAGCATTAGTTTTACCACCATTTATACCAATTACTAAACCATTATTCATATAATAATCAACATATAAATCTCCAAAAGATATAAAACGCATATTACATACTCCCTTTAAAATGATATAATCTACTAACTGCTTCTCGATCATATTTTATTTTTCTTAAATTAATTTTTTTTGATGTAGCAATATTAATTAATAATATCATACATTGCAAGCAAAAATAATAATCATTTACTATTCTATCATTAAATTTTGAATTGATAACTAAATTATTTATACAGCTAAGTTTTAATACTTCAACTAGTTTTTTATCTAAATCTGTATCGTTGTAGCCTAAATAAATTGCTGATGCAGAATGATTTATATTAACTGTACTTCTTCCATGGCAGTATGAATATTTTTTATGAACTAATGGTATAGTTAGATTAGCTTCAGTTAATGTTGAAGTTAAAAACTCTTCTGCTGCGATTGTATCGCTTCCAGAAAATATATTTAAATATTCACCACTAATATCTAAAAACATTTTTGCATCAATATAATCAAATACTTCATTTAATATTATAGCAAATTTTTCTTTTAAATAATATTTTAATAATATAGATAAAGGAACAGTTGTTGTTTCTAAAGATATAAAACTATTATTATTCTCTAATTCATAATGAAGTAATACTTCATTTTCTATTTTTGATTTTCTACTTGATAATAAGTAGATTTTTTTATTTTTTATAAATGATGCTTTTACTCCAAAGTTCGACCCACTATAAGATATAATAAATATATTGGAGAACTTATTTAAATTTTTATAATGTAAATCTCTTGGATCGACTACTTCAGCTATTATATTATTCTTATTTTCTAATATATTTTTTAAAAAACATGCTACAACCATACTTCCACCTGATGCAACAATAATTGTATTTTCTTTAATTTCTTCTAATTCATTAATTATATGATCTATATTAGATGTAGATGATATAATTATTTTTTTTAATTCTTCTAAATTCATAATTATCACTCCTTTATTTTAGTCTACTACATATATAGGAAGTATTTCGTCTATATGGATTAATTGACAAATTATAAAAAAGAAAATATAATACTAATCAATTTATTGGGGGATTTTTTATGAAAAAATATGATTTTTTAAAGACCATGAGTATAGAGGAATTAATAGCGCTTAAAGAAGTCACAACTGATGAATTATTAAAGGATAATATTGAGGTTGTTTTAGGTAGCAATAAAGATGATTTTTCAAGAGAACTATATAGTAGTGATAGAACTACATATATTACTCCTGAACTTGATGATGATTATAAAAGATTAATAAATAATTTAAAAATATCTGATTTAAAATTCTTCTACGATTTAGCTTGTACTGGTTTTGGAAACAATGCTGGCTATCAATCAAGTATCTCTGATATAAATGAAATGAGTTTAGTATATGGATATCCAAATGTAAAAGAATTATTAGCTGAATATGGCATAAATAGATATTGGAAATATCGTAATATGTGTTTTGATTGTGTCCCAGTTAAGGGGTATTTAAGAGAACCAAATTATAGTGAAGAATTTAAAATATTCGAAGAGATTAATAAACAAGAATTAATAAAAAAAGCTAAAGAGGAAACTCAATATTTTAGAGGCCTTGATTCTTTCTTTAGTCGTGAAGAAAACAAAGTTTTATATGAAGGAACATATAATGCATACATGTATATGAAAGATTACTTATATCATGTTTTAAGTGAAGATAATAATATCTCTTTAGATAATATTCTTATGAGTCATAAAGAAAAGGTCGTAATAGTTAAAAGATATATTCAAGATATAGCCGAATACTTATATTTCTTAAAATCAAGAATTACTGATAGTAGATTGGCAGTTTTTAACAATAAGATAAGATTTATAGTAAAGAAAAGACCAAGTAAGTTTAGTGATCAACAACAACAGTTTGCAGAATTAGTTGCTTTTGGTATATCAAAAGAGAATCTAGAGAAAAAAGATTATAAAGAAATGGAAAGACTAATATATATACCTAAAAATAAAATATAAAAAGTAAAGATTACATCTTTACTTTTTAGTTTGTCTTACTATTGAATAGTTTTTAAAATCTAACTTATTTAAAAATTCTTTATAGTCATTTAAAGAGAATTCTTCGATATCAGATATTTTATCTATATCTAAATAATCAAATGTTAAAATATTATCTAAGAATGCTCGGCCTGATGAATATACTCTTCCATCTCTTACAATTATATTTATTAAAGTCTCTTTTTTCCATAATTCAAACATTTCTTTATCAACATATTTATTCTTTATTACATCAAAGACGATATTCTTAAATCTTTTTAAGTTTGTTCCATACATTCCGACATCAATAAAACATAGATCTTTTACAAAATAAGATGTTCCAGTCGATATGCTATAAACTGTATCTTTATTTTTAGATAAAGTAATGTAAGCATTAGATGAATCATTAAAGTTATATTGTAAAAAGTGAGATAAATAAAATGTTGATTTGACTCTTTCTTTTGGAGTTAGGTTACTTAAATCTACCTTAAATGATATATTAATTAATTCATCAACATCTGGATCAATTACATGTCCTTTCTTATGTTTAACTTTTGCTATTTCTTTTTTATCAAGCACTTCATAATCGAAAGAAGGGTGATTTATGTTGGCATATACTTTTTCAATTAATTTAATTATTTTTTTAGAATCGAAATTACCTGCTATAAAGATTGTTTGATTTTTTGGTTGATAGAATAAATCATGTATTTCCTTTAAATCATTTATCTTTATGCTTTGAACATCTGGTTCATCTCCAGTTGTCTCTCGATTTTTCATATAGTAATATGAACATTCATTCATCTTTTTATTAAATTTAGAATATGGACGATCCTTAGTTCTCTTTATTTCTTCTATTATTGGTTTTTTAGTAATTTCCAATTTTTCTTCATCAAATATTGGAATGTTAACTGTCCTGATTAATTCTTCTAAGTGACGTTCAAAGTCATAAACAGTGTTAATAAAAAATGATGTTTTATATCCGCTTGTTGTTGCATTAAAATCTACATATTCTTCTTTTAAATATTCAAACATACTTCCGTTAATATTATTTTCAACAATATAATGTTCCATTAAATGGGCTAATCCAGGAGTTATTCTCTTTTTCTTGTTGTTATATTTATACTTCTCTACTCCACCACCAAATGAAACTATTACTTCAGCATAAGTTTGATTTTTATCTTTATTTTCAGCAAGAACTAGTCTTACTCCGTTTGCTAAGGTAGTTGTACTATATTTACTCATTTGCATCCCCCTTAAAGAACATTTCATTAGTTAGTTCTAGTCTATCTATAAATTCAATTAATTTTTTTGGCTTAACAGATTTAGTCCTTTCAAGTAATTCTTCAGTTGTACGTATATTTAGATCTTTATTAATCGCATCATTTAGAAGTTTTCCTTGACTGTCATTTTCCTTAAGTAAGTCAACTTCTAATCCTTTAATTAATTTATTTAAACAATTAGTTAAATACTCTTCATCTTTAAGACTTTTAAATACGGATTTAATAATACGCTTAGTGTCTTTGTACTTATCACGAGGAATAAATGCAACTATTACAAACATTGCACGTGATGAAAATGAAGTAACTCTTACATCATACACTAAATTGTTTTTGATTCTTAAAGCTTCAAATATTAAATTATTTTCAGCACCAGTTAAGATATTAATTAATGTTGATAAATATTTAGTATCTGGTTCTTTCATATCTACTTGGTATTCCAAAAATAATTCTGATTGATTATATTTAGTACTTACTTCTTGATAAGTATTATTTTTCATTTTTAAAGCTTCAAAGTAGTCAATAGTAAATGATATTTCTTTCTTATCTTGTGGAATATACTTTTTAAATAAGCTTTTTACTTTAGATGGCGAGATATTACCATAAACATATGGAATAAAATTATTTTCTAAAATATTTTTTTTATAAAATTCATAAAGACTTGATGGTGTAATACTTTTTAATACTTCTCCAGTACGTTCATAAGAATTCCCTAGTTTTCCTTCAGGATCAATGAAGTCATAGAATTGATTTGAATTAGCGGAATAAATATTATCAAGGGATCTTTTATAGTTACTATATAAAAATTCCTTTTCATAATTAAACTTTTCTTCATTGAAAGAATACCCATCTAGGTTTGGTTTTAATAAAGCATCTATTGCAAATTTAAAAGATGACTCTAAATTAAAATTCTTAATTAAATTTTCACGAGGTACTTCAAAGCAGAAAATTAAATATGTATTATTAACGATATTTAGACTTCTTAATCCAATATCTAAAATAGTATGTTTTAACATTGCTTTGTTAAAATCTTTCCTTTCTTTATATTTTTTACTTGATGTACTAAGGAATAAATCCAGTAATTTAATATAATGGACATTATCATTATTGTGTTTTATTGGATATACTAATCTAAACGCTAATGTATCTATCTTATTTGTTTTTATAACATGTGCATCTGTTGATAATTTAATTCTTTTCATAAATTCACTCCTATTCAAAACTTTCATCTAAAACATTTAACTCTTCAATACGATTAAGTTCAAATAATCTTAAATCACATCTTAATTCACAGTAAGCTGATACTGCCCAGCCATTTGATGTATAAAACATATCAAAGGGATGTATTATTCTTTTAGTTAATCCCTTAGTAAATGATTTATAAGATATACTTACCTTTTTTCCATCTTTAATAGCACGAGTTAAACTATTATAAAGATTTCTTATTTCATCAGTTATAAGTACTTCATCAGTTTCAACTGATAAACCTCTTATTTTATCGGCAATACCTTCTAGTCTTATTTTATCTTCTTTTGAAACATTCAAGTTAATTAAAAAGTCATAATCATCTTTTTTAAATTTCCTTTGCGGCAATTTAACTTTTCTATTTAGAACATAGCCTCCAAACGGTCCATAAACTGTGTCAATATAGAATCCACACTTTTCTAAATCTTCTTTATAAGTTCTAATCATCCTTGGTGTAACTTCAAGAATATCTGCTAGTTCATTTACTGAGTATTTTTTACCTGTATTTAATAAATCAATCATTGTGATTATATTACTTAACTTGCTCAAGAGATACCACCTAAAAAGATTATAACAAAAAAAGAACATATCTTAAAGATATATTTATATCTTATATGTTCTTTTAATTATCTTGTTAATTTTTTTGCGTCTTGATTTAAATATTCAGTATAATCATAATCTAAGTAACTTTTTACAAACATTAATTCTTTTGGAATTTCACGATTATCATTTAAACTAACAGCGATAATGTACATATCTTCATTAGTGTCAGGATTCTTAACTACTGCATTTAATCCATCAAATTTACGTATTATAATATTCCCTTCAATGTTATAAAATACTTCTGCTAAATAACCATTTTCAAAACCCTTCGGTGCTTCAAAATATAGTAAATCAATACCATTATACTTCATATTTTTAATCTCTACTGGTTTACTTACTAGAGTTGAATAAGCTGAATACCCTGATACTGATAGAGGTTTATACCACCAATTAAAATATACTTGATCATTTATTATTCTTGTTAAACCTAAATCATTATTTTTTAAAATTTCATCTATTTCTTGAAAGTAGGTATTATAGTCGACATCGAAATAATAATTTTCAATTGTTACATCAGCATAATTTAGTGCTTCTTCCTTAGGAATGTTTTTTATTTTTTCACGATTTTCAAAAGTATTATCATTTGGTAAATAAAGTGTTACAATTTCTTTATTTTTAACAAGGTTCCTTAATGAAGCATAACGCATGAAATCATAAGCGTCTATACCATCTTCTTGAATTCTTTTTTTAAATATTTCAAAGTATCTATCTAATGCTTCTTTATCATTTCTAAATAATTTAATAATAAAGTTATTAAAGTCTTCAGGCGAGGTAAAGTAGTCTGATAAGTCATCATATATTTCACATCTTATATCATCTTCATTAGTAGTATTATCTAAGTTACATTCCTGTGATAATAATAAACTTAATAAAGATAGTCCTTGTAAATCATATGAGTCACTGTAGTAGTTACTGTAAGCTTCATTTATATATTCATTTGCACGCATTACTTTAAGTTGCCATAGTTCTAAAGAGCATGAATAAAGGTATGAAGAGTCAAAATCAAATTTAAGACTTAAACTATCATCCTCTATATAAATAGTTGCACTGTCTTTTATAAGATTAGGTTTTATCCTTACTTGTTCTTCATATCTTTTATTATTTATAAACATTCTTCCGTAGAAAATACTTTTAAAGTTTTCATCAGTATCAATTTTTGCTTCTGTTATATCTTCTATGACATAGTCAATACTTTCAGCTAATTCATCTTTTGGTTTGCTAAAAGTACCTGTTTTAATTCCTTCATAATATTGATCAAAATAATAAACCAACACATTAGCTAATTTTTCTTCACATCCTGTATTTTTACATATCAACTTAATTAATTCATCAATATCTTTAGAAAACAATGCTTTATAAAAAGCATCATCATCACCAATTAGAAATTTTATATTACAAATGCGTTCATAAACTTCATCTTGTAAAACTATTACTTGATTTAATTCTTCATATAAAAGTTCAGAATTAAAGGCAGCATATATCCCTATTCCTCTAGAATTTTCTTCACATAATATTGAAGTAAACCTATCAGCTATTTTTTCATAGTCACACTCTTCAAGTAATTCATAATCTGATACAATATTTTTAAATTCTTTATACTGCTTTTTAGACATATAATCAACAAAGTTATTTAAATATACTCTGTAAAATGTACCATAAAATTCTTCATTCGTTCCTAATGATCTATCTTCTTTATAAAAATCTTCATCCATTAATTCGTTTATTTCTTCGACGGCATTCTTTTGATAATCACTTCCGCAGCTTGTGCTTGATAGTGCTAAAGATAAAGTAAGTATAGATAAAAGGACTTTCTTTTTATTTTTTAATTTCATAATTTTTCACGTCCCAACTTAATTATTATATAATTAAAACTACTTTTAAACAATAAAAAAGAGGATATACCTCTAATAATTATTCTTTTGTTTTCTTTCTATTTAATTTTTTTAAATAGTCATTCATCGTTTGGTCTAACTTTAAATTAACATTTGTGCAAATTTCTTTTTCTATCTTATCAAGTTTATTCATGATAAATGCTTTTTTTAATACATTAGGATCATCATAATCTTTTTTAAGTAGATCTTCCCCACCATATTCTGTAATTGTATCTTCTTGGTATATTCTTAATTCTTCTGGTAATTCATAAGTATTTTGATGGAAAGTGAATAAACAATCAAGACTATCTATTACTGATGCACTTCCGATAATATCTTCTAAACGTTTTTTGAGATTAAGCTTAGCCCACTTCATAATAATTAAAGTTGCTCTTGACCCTACTTCCTTTACTAATCTAGTTAAAGCATTTTCATACATCTCTTTATAATTTTCCATGATTGGTTTTAATGATTTTTTTAACTGACTACTATATATATCCCAGCAGGCAAATAAGGATACTGTATATATCCAAATATCTATTGCATCATTTTCTTGTAAAAAAGTACTTATAGTATTAGGACCATAGATTTTAGATTTCATATCGCGATAAAAAACTTGTGGTAATTTATATATTTCATCAGGAAGTATATTTCTATAAATATCAGTTGAGATATTATCAAAGAAATCAAACTGCCATGTAGATAAAATACATTTAGACTTTTTATACCTACTATAAAGATTTAGGCATTCTTTAGAAAATGGTATACTAAGTTTAACATTCTTTTTATTATAAAAACTAAAATCGGTGCTAACATTAAATTTACAAAAACGCGATAATACTTGTTTGGATCCTATCATAATTAGAGGAGGAGTTGCATAGCCAGCTGTTCTTTCTTTAGGATAGGGATTTGATAATTCATCTTGCTTAGTTGTGAATACACGTTTATTATCATAAACATATTCGATTAATTTAATAGTGGATGCTCCATTAAATAACATATATTCATGTATATCATGTTTTGGTTCATAACCACATTTTGTTACTACATGGTATCCTTCTTTAAAATTTAATACTCCAATTAAATATTGTTTTAAAAGTCCGACGGGTAAATCTCTTATATCTTTTCCCTTTACATAAGATGCTAAATCATCATAAGCATCCTTTATATTATATTTCAAAACAAACTTTGGTAAATTATTTAAATCACTTCCGTAGATACACAAGTATTTTACATACTCAAATTCAGAGATATCATGTATACTTATATTTCCAGCGCGATCTATTGATTTATAAAGTATTGGTTCAAATAAATCATTATAATAAACACCTACTATCTGAAAAGCTTTTATTTTTTCTTTTAATTTTTGTTCATCTGTTATTAATTTGGAAACATCAAATTCCCCTTTTAAATATTCATTCGGATTTTGAGTAGAAGACAAAAATCCACTAGTCCAGACATTTGCACAGTTATTTAAAGTATAATTGTTAATAAATTGATAGTTATCAACTGATGATACATTTTCTGTATCAAAAACGTTCATATAGTAGTTCTTATTTCTTTTTAATATTCCTAGTAGTAACAGCATTGATGTATCTCCTTCTCTTTTTTACCTTCTATTAAAATTATAACATATTTATAACTTACTTAAAATACATACACATTCAACGTGATATGTCTTTGGAAACATATTTAAGACATTTACTTTTGTTACTTGATAGTCCTGCAAAGTTGATATATCTCTTGCTAAAGTCATTGGGTCACAAGAAACATACACAAGAGTTTTAGGTTTAATTCTTTTTATATGATTTATAGTTTCTTGATTAAGTCCACTTCTAGGCGGATCAACAATAACTGTATCAAATTTTTGATTTATTTTATCTAAAACTTTAGCTGTATCTCCAGCATAAAAGAAAGCATTGGAAACATTATTTATTTTAGCATTATGTTTTGCATCTAATATGGCATTTTTAACTTTTTCAATTCCATAGATATTTTTAAAATTATCTTTTAAAGAAAGACCAAGGGTTCCAACACCACAATATAAATCAAGAAGGTTTTTACCACTTATATTATTTTTTAATATTTTAAAAATATTAGAAGCCATATAATTATTAACTTGAAAAAAAGAATCAAATGATACTTTAAATAACATGCCATCTATATAATCATAAAAATAGGAATCTTTATAGACACATTTATTATTTAAAATAATGCCTGATATATTATCATCTATTTTATTTTTATCAATAGTTATTTCTTCATCAGTCGAGATGATAAGTAGTAGCTTGTTTTCATAGTTAGAACGTATTGTAATTGTCCCATTATTTATATTAAGTGTATCAAGTTTATAGATAAATTCATTAATTGCATTACTTGCAATAAGACACTTTTTTATTTCACATAACTCGTGTGTTGATTCATTGTAATAGCCGATTTTTCCGTTCTCGATTTTTAAAGTTATTTTGTTTCGATAAAAGAGTTCTTTATCATTTTTATTCATCTTTAAAGAAATATCCACATTAGCATATTTCTTTAATATTTCTTTTATTTTATTTTCTTTAAATTCATCTTCATATTCAATATTTATATGTTGGAGATTACAACCACCACAGGTTTTGTAGTATGGACACTTAGGTATAACTCTATTTTTATTTTCATTAGTAATATTTATTGCATCAGCTGTATAGAATTTTTTGTTTTCTCTTATTATATTTATATCAACATCTTCATTAGGTAAAGCATTATTTACGAATGTTATTAAGTTATTATAATAAGTTATACCTCTTCCTTTATTATCTAATTTTTCTATTTTCATTAGTTTTTATAGTCGTATAGTTTTTTTACTTCTTTAATAGATAGTTCCCTATACTCTCCACTTTTTAAATTATCTAACTTTAAAAATCCATATTCTACTCTTGTTAATTTATCAACTAAATATCCGAGTTCCATAAATACTTTTTTTATAATGTGATTTCTTCCTTCAACAATAGATATTTCAACAATGCATGTATCCTTTTTTAAATCAATATCTCTTACCTTTACTCTTGTTGGAATACATTTTACTCCATCTACTTTAACTCCACTTTTTAAAATCATCTGATCTTTTGGAGTCATAGCTTTATTTAGTTTAGCTACATAAGTTTTTTCAACACTGCTTGATGGATGCATTAAAATATTTGCAAGTTCACCATCATTAGTTAATATTATTAATCCAGTAGTATCATAATCTAATCTTCCAACAGGATATATACGTTTATTTGTTTCAATTAAGTCAGTTATCTTTTTTCTATCATGTTCATCACTTACTGTTGAAACATAACCTCTGGGTTTATTAAGTAGATAGTATACTTTGTCTTCTCTTTCTAAAGATTTCCCATCAACTATAATAGCATCATTAAAGGATGCTTTAGTTCCAAGTTCAGTTACCTTTTCTCCATTAACATAAACTTTTCCACTTTTTATATATTCTTCAGCCTTTCTGCGTGAACAGAAACCTGATTCAGCAATTATTTTTTGTAATCTTTCCATATTATTCACCTGTATCTTTATTTTATCATGAGTTGGTATTATTCGTAAATTAAATTTACTAATAATAAAAAGTGACTAAATGTCACTTAATATTTAACTTTTAATAATTATGTTAAATTCTCTCCAAGGTGAAGTTTTAGCATAACTATCTAGTGAAAGAGCCCAATTTATCTAATTCTTCATTTATTGAGTTTATAAGTGCTCCTATATGAGATCCATCTACAAATCCATGATGAGCCATAATCATCACGTTTATATAAACATGACCATCAACTATTTCATATTTATCCCAAATAATCTGAGGTATATAAACATTTGTGTCATATGGTGGTACTGCACCTGTAAACTTAAACCATGGAAGACAAGAGTACCAAATTTGTCCCTTATCTGGGTCATTTAATATTACATCTTTTTGAGTTCGTTTTAATTCTTCTTTAGCAAAGTCGCATAACGCGATAAAATCTTTTAAGTTATCTTTCATATTTAAAGCAACAAATGCAACATTTCCATTATCTAATACTTCTGTATAACTTGGTGTAAGAGAATCATACTTTATAAAACTCCCTGATTCATACGAATATAAGAATGCATCTACTTTATTAATAGCACGTGTAAATAAATAACAAAGTGTTACATATAAATGTTTATATTTCCTTGAGTAGTTATAGGCATTTGTAATATCTAATCTTGTAGTTACAAAACTAAAAGGATTTGTCTTATTATTAAAGTATTCAAATAAATCTTCTCTATTATAATTATCAACTATTGTCTTCATATTTTCACCTAGACAAATTATACCATAACAGTAAGTTTTTAGAATAGATTAAAGAAAGATTTTATTCTTGAGAGTAAACTTTTTTTCTTTTCCCTTTTATAAATAGGTTCTTTAAAGTAAACATGTCCATCTAATGAGACAGTTACATATCCTTTACGTGATAATGCATCATCTATATACTCTACTTCTACTTTGACTTTTTTTATTTCATTATTTAAAAGTAACATATTTATATCTTCTTTTATTTCATAGCCTTCATCTTTTAAGAAGCTTTTCTTATTTACGACATTTACTAATTTATATTTTTTAAAAAATTCTTCATATTTATTTTTATGTTTTAGAAAGTCATCTTTTTCATTAAGGGTTACAACACATAAGTTCTTGTTATCTTTAGTAGCTGATGTTACTAAAGTCCGATAGGCTTTTTCTGTATATCCGGTTTTACCACCTGTCGTATATTTATATTCTCTAAGTAATCTATTTTTATTATACCAGTCATAATATTTATAATCTGTTTGTACTCCATAATGTTTTGTACTCATTATTTTTGAAAGTATTTCATTTTTTATAGCTTCAGACATAAGAAGAGACATATCGTAACATGTTGATGTGTTTCCTTCACCAGATTCATTTTCAAGTCCAGATGAATTAATAAACTTAGAATTTCTCATATCTAAAGACTTTGCAGTATCATTCATTAGATAAGCAAAACCTTCCATAGATCCACCAACATGATTTGCTAAGATAATAGCAGCATCATTTCCACTTCTAAGCATAAGCCCATACAATAAATCAATAATTTTAATGTGTTCTCCTACTTCTATATATATGCCTGATCCAAAGCTTTTTAATACTTCTTCTGTTACTTCTATTTCTTTATTTAAGTCATCAACACTCCTGATGACTACTAGAGCCGTCATTATTTTTGTGGTTGACGCGATTAACCTCTCTTCATTTTCTCCACTTCCATAAAGTAATCTTTTAGAATCTGTATCCATTACACAGATTGAGGCCTTAACATTTATTGGAAAAACAATTAAAAAAAACAATAATATAACTTTTTTCATATTAAAGTATATTATTGTTTAATTACTTTATAACACTTTTAAATCTATTTTGGCATTCTTCTATTATTTTGCTTGCTTCATGAACTTCATGAAAATCTCCAACTTTTACTGGGACTTTATCAAGCGTTTTATAGTTTTCAAAGAAATTTTTTATTTCCCTTAAAGTTATTTCTGGTAAGTCATATAAGTTATTTATACCATCAAATTTTGGATCAACATCTACTACAGCTATTAATTTATAATCAACTAAGCCATTATCAATCATATCTAAGTATCCTAAAACTCTTGCTGGAACTATACACCCTGGATAAGTTTTTTCATTTGAAAGTATTAATATATCAAGTGGGTCTCCATCAGGAGATAAAGTATTTTCAATTGTTCCATATTCAGCGGGATAAACATTAGATGAATTTATTACCCGTTCTAAACGTATTTTACCCGTATTTTTATCTATCTCGTATTTATTCTTTGAACCATTAGTTATTTCAACTGTAGCATCAACTGTTATTTTCATATATTCTCCTTAAAAAATATTCTTTTCTTCTAATTTATCTTTAAATCTATAAAGTTTAGCTGGCTTTTTACCTTCAAAATTCAAATACTCACCTGTATCTTCTACAAGATTTAAACTTAATAGCTTTCTTCTAAAATTACGTCTATCCAAAGTTACTCCTAAAATTGCTTCATAAGTCTTTTGAATCTCTGGCATAGTAAATCCATCTGGAAAAAGGGATGCTAAAATATTACTCCTTGATATTTGTTTTTTTAATTCTTCGAAAGCACGAACAATTATTTCCGAGTGATCGTAGGCAAGATTCATATCTTTAACATCTTTTATATTAAACCATTCGGCATCATTAGTTTTTAAAGTTTTCTTAATTAAGGTTACACGATTTATATCAAGAACACCCATATATGATACTGCTACCATGCGCATTACGGGACTTCTATTTACTTTACCATGAACATCTACTAATTGTAAGTCAATATTTTTAATTCCTGTTTTCTCTTTTATTTCTCTCATAACTCCACTAGTTAAATCTTCATTATTATAAAGTGCTCCACCTACAAGTGCCCATGCATCTTTATAAGGTTCATTATTTCTTTTAATTAATAATATTTTAACTACTCCATGATCAACAGTAAATATACTTGTTATAACATGTATTCCTTGATTTTTATATAAAGGATTATTAACTTCCATCAGTATCACCTACTTTAATTATATCATAAGTTTACTATTTTTTCTTTTGAATTAAATATGCATTAACTTGTTCTTTAATTAAACTATTTGCTTTAATTATAAAAATTGCACAGAATACTAAAAGACATCCATCAATAATATAATTTACTAATAAATTATCGAATACACTTAATCCATAATCAAATACTTTTTTTTCTTTTAAAAAATCTAAAACAAACATAAGAGATGAATAGATTACACCAATAATACCTACTACTCTTAGTCTTTTTATACGAGACATGATTAAAGCATTTTTTTCACTAGAATTAGCAAATTCTTTTATTGCTTCTTTTTTTTCTTTTCGACTTTTTCTTTCATATCTATTCTTCATCATTTAACTCCTTTAGATCACTTATATGAAATCCCTTTCTAAATAGATAATTTTTTATCTTATTATCAAGTTCATATCCTTCATATTTTTTTTCAAATTTTCTTTTAGCTTTTTCGTATTCATTTTTTAAAATATTTGAATCATTTATATCTTTTTTATTTATAATACTTACAATGTCTTCTTTATCAAATCCTAGATTTATTAAGTCATTAGTTATTTTAATTTTTAACATATTGCATGAAGATGTATGGTTAACACTTATCTTTTTATCAATATATTTATCAATTTTTTGATTCCAGATATCTTTATCAATTGATGATATTTTTTCTTCTATAGCTTCTTCATTTAAACCTAACTTAAGTAGGGATGCTTTTATCTTTTTAGGTCCATTGTTAGTCAGATTAATTTGATCTTTAAAGTAAGCATTTAAATAATTATCATCATTTATAAATTTAGTGCTTGTAAGTCTTTTAATTGTCTTATTAATTACTGCTTCTGTTAGACCCTTTTTTGCTAAATATTCACGTATCTCAAGTTCACTTCTTAAGCGTTTATTAATATATTTTATTGAATCATAGTAACTTTTTAATTCATCATTAAAAAGGATTATTTCTTTGAATAAAGAATCATCTATTTCTTTTGTTAATAAAAGATTATATTTTATAATAACATCGTCATATAAGATATACTCTTCATCGTCAATTACTACTTTATACTTGTTTTGTTTATCTTTAATATATTTTTGTATTTTCATAATTTCTCCCTATAAAGATTATATCATAATATTATTGTTTATGTTATTATATAATTGTTAATTTTATTAATGAATCAATGAAGGAATTAATACAAAAAGAAATCTATTTATTAGATTTCTTTTTCCATTTTGCAGTTAATTTTATATCTTTTGTTACTGGTTTATTAAAGTCATACTTTTTACCATTTAATTCCCAGCAAACAAATTTATAACCTTTTTTCTTTGGTGTTTCTAATGATTTTACTTTTTTATTTTGTTCAACTAATACAGTAACTTTTTTACTACCATTTTTAGCATCAAATATAACTTTAAATTCTTTGGTAGTTATTTTATTTTCATCAATTTTATCATTAAAGACGACCTTTATTTTTTTTGCTTTATTTTTAAACATATTTGCTAATTCTTCTTCTGTAAAACGAGAATTCCAGTTTGTTGTAATAGTAATACTCTTTGATTTGCTAGATAATATAATTGTATTTACAACATCAATTATATTAGTATCTTCATAGTTAACTAGTTCTTCATTTTTACCTAATTTAACCGCATTTATTACATCATTACTTACAATACCGCATCTTTTTTCTTTAGATTCAGTTTTACAGGTGTGATACTTTTCCTTAAAATTAATTTTTATTGTTTCATCACTTTTGATATACATCGTATAATCGTTTTCAATGGTTGTTACAATTGGTTCATCAGTTTTAGTATTGTTACTTCTAATTAGGAGGACACTAAAGAAAACTGTAATAGATAAGACTGTAACAAGTAATATAACTATAACTATTTTTTTAAATATTTTCATAAGTTCCTCCTTTTTTTAATATATAATACTTCATTTTTTTAATTTTTTCAAATAATTAATAAAAAAAGAGGCAGTTATCTAGCCTCAACTATTAATTTTATAGCAGTTTTTTCTTCTCCTTCAATCGTAATGTCTGAAAAAGCTGGAATTACAATTAAATTATTTCCACTTGGTGCAACAAACCCTCTAGCAATGCATATAGCTTTTATTGCTTGATTTAGACTTCCTGCTCCAATAGTTTGAATTTCTACACTTCCTAAACTTCTAAACACATTTGCAATCGCTCCTGCTACTTTACTAGGATTTGATTTGCTTGATACTTTTAATATTTCCATAATCATTTTTCCTTTCTAGTTATATATATGTTTATAAAAATGATTCTATAACTAGTTTTTAATTTAATAAAAAAAGAACATATTTATGTTCTTTTAAACTCTAGGTTGATATTTGCTATTTGTATAAAGTATTCCTGTCAATCTATTTACTATAGCAGCTTGATCAGCATTGGCATCTTGGCTTTGTCCAAATGAAGTTTTATTTGTTTTAGTTGCGATAGATACACTTGCAGCTGGTGGTTGTTCATATATATCATAAAATGAGATAGTATATCTTTTGTTAATATTTACTGTTTCAGAAAATCTTCTTATGAAGTTTTCTGTAAATTTTTCAGCATTCATTTTAAGCTCACCAGTATCGCGGTAATAACCATAGTCTACTGCTTCGTACATACTAGCTTCTAGTACTTCTTTAATCATGTAATAATCTTGCTCATTAGTAGTTGTATAGTTTTGGAGAAGTATCATTACACTCATGATTGATATTCCAAGTACAACTATCCAATAGCCCCATAAACTTTCTTTCATTCAATTCACCTACCATCTATTTTTTGAAGCTGCTGTTTCTCTTATACTTTGAAGAGATTTTGGAGAACTCCATACTTTAACTTTGTGTTCAACATTATCATATTTTACTATACCTTTTTCAAGATTTTCAAGGAAGTAGCTCTTGCACTGTGTACATCCTACTCCTCCACCTAATAAGGTATTTGTTTGTTTATTAGTTGGACATTCACAGTGAAGATTGAAGTCTTGATATCCATTTTTATCTTCAAGAGATCTGTTATAATTCTTTATATGATTCATATCATTTCTTCCTAAAGAAACTTGGTATGAGACATTCTCTGGAGCATAGTTAGAAACTGTTGCTCCTTTTTCTTGTATCTCATTCATTACTTGTTTTCCACGTTCAGTTTGTGTCCAGTTATAAGCAATTGTACCAGATGCTGTTTCAGTTCCCGTTGGGAATAAATCTTGTGGATCTGCTACTTTAAATGCAAATAAGTCATAACCTTCTTTATTGATATCACAGTCATCTTCACTGATTGTTGTATCAGTGCCATTTGAACCATTACATTTTCCGGTTTGAACTAATTCGTGTTCAACATGAATCTTACATGTAATAGTTGTTCCTATATCTTCGGGGTTTTCTCCAGCACAAGTCTTTGTTCCTCTTTGGAAGTAGCTTGTAAATCCACCCTTATGTCCAACATTATTGATATCCCAGTAAGTTTGATATGTTCCATCAAAAGTTGATAAATATATCTTATATTCACGATTGTGAATTGTGTGATTAAATACTGAAGTTTCAGAAGAAATTCCTGAAGGAACTAAAGTATAGATATCTTTATCTTTTTCAGTCCACTTACATGTTGCATGATATTTAGCATCGGTTGTAAATAATTTTTCTGCTTTATATTCGTAGTCATAATATTTAGATAGTGGAACACCATTCGGCTCATAAACTAATTCAACATCTTTATCAAAGTCATGCATTCTTTCAGAACCATTTGAATATATTCCTGAATATCTATCAGGTTTGATTTCATCTACGTCTGTTTCATCTTTATCATATAATGTCTTATATTCACATGATCTATCAAATTCTACTGCTAAAGTATCAAGTACTGCTTTACCATCTTCTCCTAAATATACTTGAGAATATCTAAATAGAAGATCTGGAGTAAAGCTGTAATGTTTTTCAGCATCTTTTCCATCATATGTAGCTTTTTCTTCAAGTCTACTCTTTGAATCATCAAAGTAGTAATCACATTCGTCGATATTATGCTCTAATGTGTCTGCTTCTTTAGTTGCAATTTCATATGCAGCTTTAGCTGACTCTTTAGCTTGTTTTATTGTATTAATTACCTCTTCTGGATTTTCATTTCTATATGATGCAGTAAATTCTTTAAATTGTGTTCCACCATAGGATACATTTCCAAGTCCACAGTTAGATGCTGCTTGACTCTTAGCGGCATCATATGCAGCTTTTGCTTCATCATATTTATATAAACTATAAGGTTCATGTGGCTCTTTTAAAGTCTGTCCACGAACTATTTCAACTCTAGTATAATGATCATCTTTAAGATCTACTGTGTGATAATTATAGTTATTCTTAAATGTCCATTTATAATAAACATAATCAAATGTTGCACTTCCTGTACTACTCTTCTTAGTAGGAGGTGTAGTTGAATTATCTGTTTCACTACAAGATGTAGTAATTGTTCCAGTTTCATGAATAGTTTCTTTTGTTGGTAAGGCTTCTTCATAATTCTTTTCCATTGAAGCTTGACGTTGGAACTCGTTATATTGATCAACTTGTCGTTTTACAGTTTCAGCATATTTCTTACGCCATTCATTATAATAAACTTTAACACGACATCTTCTAAATCCTTCGATATAAGGAGACGTTGTTCCTTTTGATGTTTTACTTAATGTGAAGTATCTTCCTGATGTTGCTGTAATTGCTTGAGGTACTTCCATTGTTACTCTTTCAGTACAATAAATATCACAATAATCATTTAATTTTTCTTTATAACGATCATTTTCACATCTATTCTTAAAGTATTCTACTTGTAATTCGCTATCATAACAGAAGATATCATCTAATTCACTATCAATTACTTTTGATAATGGAGAATCTTCACAACAGTTATGAACATCAATTACTGGAGGTTCTTTAGGAACTGATGGTGTACAACAATCTGGTTCATCTTCTCTACATAATTTGTCATAGGCATCTTGCCATTCTTTTGGCATTGATCCGATTTGCGGTTCTAGGATATCACAACATCCTGCACCACCAGAATCACGTCCAGTGAATGCATAATCTTCAATACTCTTAAATCCACTTGGAATTACTAAATCTCCTGGATATATTTTATTATCATAAGAGAACTTTCCGTTTTCATATGAACATGAATTACAATACTGACCTGGATCATTAGCCCAGTCAACAGCTAATCCAAAACCAGCTGTTGATAAAAGATCGGCAGCACTTTGAATTTTAAATCCATCTTTTGATACTCCAGTTGCACCTTTATAAGCAGCTATTTCTCTTTCATAATAAATTACGTAAGCCAAACGATTGGTATTATATAAACCAACACTTCCTGGAATACTTCCACCAAAGAAATGATATGAATCAGCAAGTGTTCCAAAGTAGTTAGTATAACCACCACCTGTTTTACCTGACCAGAAGAATAATGGCTCCATTACAATAAATATTTCTTCACCTGTATTACATCCTTCAGCCACTTTATAAATCAAATCTTCAGCATTAAACCCGCCACTTACTTCTGCTATTGCTTTAATGAATGCATTAACATCTTGAGCATATGTTGGATTTCCTGTTCTAGTTAATCCTAGGAAGAAATTTAATTCTGAACCATAACCTTTATTAAGACTACCTCCAGTATTTCCGCTTGTTGGTAAACTGGCTTTATGTCCTGGCTCATTATTATTATAAGCAGAAGCTACAGCACTAAATCTTTTAAAGCTTGATTGAGGAGATGTTCCTTCGGAATAATTTGCTCCTCCAGACATTGCTATTTTATTTCTATCTCCAGAAAATGAATTATAGAAAAAATTTATTCCCTCTTTTCCTGGACGAACATAAGTAACAAAGTCAAAACTTTGATTTCCCGAAGCTGGGACAACATGGCCACTTGCATCAACAAAAGTAATTCTAACACCACCTAATGAAGATGATCTTACTATACCACTACAATTTGGGCTACATGGGTTTATTATACCAGCTCCACTTCCTTCTTCACCAGAAGATTCACTGGATGCATAACAAGTAGTTGGAGATACAACTAATAATGCAAGTATAATAATTAATAATTTAAATCTTTTCATGAGTTGTCCTCCTAACTTTATCCTATCTTACTAATCATAATAGATGGTGTAACTGAACCATATGAATATAATTCATAGATAGTACCATCTATATAAAAGCTATTTAGTAATATGCTTTCATTATATGTGTACTTTATTTTATCTAACATAATTCTTTTATTTATCTTTAAACTTGAATCATATATGTCATAGATTGTTGAATATAAAGTATTACTCTTAACAACTAACCTATTTTCATCATTTTTTATTTCTTCAATTTCTATAAAATTTTCTAAATCATCACTTGGGAAGAATTCATCATCTTTGTACTTTTTCTTAAATTCTTCATCATTTTCTAATTTTATCTTACTATAATCAATCTTATTTATAAGTTTATTATTTTTATCAAACTTATAAACATCTGTATCTGTATATCCTGTATAGCCATCTAGATAGTTACTAACTTTCAAAGACCCTTCATATTTTAATTCATTTATATCATTAAATTCTTTTGCGGTAGTTGAGTATGAGTTAGTATCAATTTCTACACTATAGAACTTATCTGAGTTATTTACTACTACATTTAATAATCCATTAGTACTAATACTCTTTTGATAATTTAAATAAGTTGAATTATCTACATATTTTGATATTACAACTTCATTTTTATTTGCTTTTAAATCTTCGTCAGTAAAATATACTTTTATATCTGATGAGTCGCCTGTAATAATAGATATTTTTTTATCACTTATAACTACATCTTTTATTTTTCCATTAAAATCATCTTTTAATTTACTTGTTGTAACTTTTTTTCCAGAATCATTTATTTTAATAGATATTAAGGATAATTTACTATCTTTTGTACTTGTTGCAAATACGTAGTAGTTATTATTTATAAATACTGTCTTATAAACATTTATTGTTCCATATTCTTTATCATTAAGTTTAGTTAACCATTCAAGGTTTCCATCTTTTGATAGTTTGGAAATAAATGGATCTTTTGATAAAGGACCAGAAGTTACTATAAATGTATTATTTAAATATTCAACATTAGTGTTGGAAAGTAATATACCTTCTTTATAATAGTCACTTACGACCTTATAATTAACGGAGATATTATTATTCTTTTTACTATTTAAATCATCAGCCGTTGTTCCTTTGTCATTAAAATCTATTAAACCGATATCCATAGTTTCATTCTTTGGTAAATCAGGAACTATAACATCTCTTGATTTACTAAAGAATAACATATAAATTAAAATAGTGATTAATAAAGCTAGAACTAGAATTGCAATAATTAAATAAAGATGTTCTTTCATAAAGGGTTTATTCTCTTTATTTAGTCTTAATTTATTTTTTTCTTCTTCTTTGAACTTTCTTATTTCTTTTCTTTCTTCCTTAGTTTTCCTTATCTTTTTCATAACTCATACCTCTTCAATCTTATAATTAAAAGTATTATGACACCTATATCAAGTATAATTCCTACAGATAATCCGATAATAATTGCTAACTTTATCATTTGTTGTTTTTTTACCTTTTTTGCAGCATTAGCATTTTGCTTACACGCAACACATACAGTTGTAGTCGTAATCTTATTTTTATTGAATTGATTATTTACTCTTTCTAATACTTCTTCTCTTGTTTCGGTGAAGTATCTGTTTACCCATGGCTTGCAATAAGTGTAATCTAGCATGACATCATTTTTGCATATAGATATCTCGCTTATATCATTATAACGTGGCTTAGAAATATTTATTTTTCGAAACTCATCATTACAGCCATATTTAGTTGCACGAATATGAACAACATAGTTTATAACTGTTGTTATATCATGTACTTCAAATTTGTAATTATTATTTGTCGTCATGTTATTATAAACTAAGATTTCTTCATCTGTTACGTCATTGGTAATAACAGCATATATTTGATCAGTAATATTATAAATTGTGATTTCAAAATAATAATTTCCATTATCATCTTTTCTTATCGAATAGTTAGCATCAGTATTATAAGCTGCCTTACTTAGTTCAGCTTTAGATTTATAATTACATGTTGTATCGTCTAAAGCATAAACATTAAAACTAATTATAAAAAAAGATGTGATAGCTATTAAATTATAAAATAGTACCTTCATATAATCCTCTTTACCTTTATAAAAATTATAACAAATTAGGAGAACAAGTACAAGTATTTAAGCAAATAAAAAGATATAACACATTTAAATAGTTATATCTTTTTTATCATTTTTATCCAGCCCAGTGAACACGACCAGAGTTTCTTATTGATTCAATATTACCAGTTGCTTTTGTAACTGAATGATTTCCTGAATAAGAAATGTGTCCATCATATAAGTTATTTAAGAATATACTTCTACACTTACGGCAACTTCTACTTCTCTTACATGTTTGAGTTCCTCCGACTTCATTACACTCTTCATTGTCATCAGGACAATCACAAATTAAACTAAAGTCTGAATATCCGCCATAGTTATTATTTTCTCGATAGGCGTTGTAATTCTTAATTTCTCTCATATCTTTTGAAGTTAATTTTACTTGGTATGTAAGACTTTCAGGAGCATAAGTTTTGTCTTCTTTACCTTTTCTTCTGATTTCTTTTAGTGTTTCAGGTCCACCATTCATTTTAAACCAGTTATATCCGTATCCACATGATTCGTAAGAATCACAAGTGAATACTGTGGCTGGGTCAACAATTTTAAAGTTCATAACAGTGTCTGTTCCATCATTTTTTTCACATTCTTCAGTTTGTGTTGTAGTTTTTTCTCCATTACATTTTCCAGTAAATATGATTTCATGTTCAACATGAAGTGCACAATGGAATAATCCATCGCTTGAAGCACTTTGTTTATTAGAACATACTGCCCCATTTTCTGCAAAGAATGCATCGAATTTAGAATTTGTTCCTAAGCCACTTAGTAACCATCTTGTATCATAAGTTCCATCAAGTGTTGTTAGATGAACTGCATATTGGCGATCGTTTTTTGTAATATTAAAGTCTCCTTCTTGAACTATACCTTTTTGTACCAAAGTATATTTAGTATTTGATGGTTCATTCCATGAACAAGTTGCTTTATATTTAGCATCTTGGACAAATTTTTGATCAGCTTTATATAGTTCATCAATATATTGTTCAAATCCTGTTTCGAATTCTTCCCATTCAATTCCGGTTTTACCAAAGTCTTCTGTTTCTGTTTCTTTATCTGAATAATATTTTGTTGAATATTGTGGTGCAACCATACCATCTTCGGCATCTGGTCCAAGAGTTGGTCCAGATATTTGACATCCTGGCTCTGATTCAAATGGAACTAAAATAACATCTTTTTTTAATTCTCCATAGTTATCAACATATACTTGGCTATATTCAAATCCAAAGAATGATGATCTAAATGGGAAGTTGCTTTCTGCATTAGTACCTTCATATTTAGTAAAATATTTATCACATTTATCAATTTTTTCTTCTAGCGTTTTTGCATTTACTACGGCTGCTGCATATGCTCCCTTAGCTGAGGCAGCTGCTCCATGATGGGTAGCATGAACACTTACTACATTTTCTTGATATGTCCCATGATCTCCTTCTGGATTTCCACAAGTATCATCAAAGTTTTTAGAACAACTAACACCTGCTGTCTCACCACAATTAGAGCTTGATACACTTTGCTCTTGAGACATAAAGTTATTTGCATCTGTAATAGTTGGAGTAGTCTCCCATATTGATTTAATAGCGTGATCTAAAGTTTTATTAGTATCTTTTAAAACTTTATAATAATTATAATATCCATCAGCGTCAGATTTGAAACCTTTCTCATCAAGTTTTACAAAATATGCTTTTTTATGATTATGATCTGGATTTGTAAAATTATATTGTGTATAAGTTATAGGACCATATTTCGTTTCTTTAGAATGAGAGGTTGTATCAAGATCATAATGACAAGTTACTTTATCTGGATTATTTGGATCGTCATGTTTATCTCCGGATTTACTTTCTCCTTGGCAAGTTATAGTAATTGTCAGAGTACAACTTTCAGTATCAGCTAGGGCATCTTCATATATTAAATCCCATAGTCTTTCTTCTTGATACTTATTATATTGCCTAACTTGCTCTTCTACTTGTTTACGATAATCATCTTGCCATTTCTTAAAATGAATTAGAGTACGACATCGTTTAAATCCTTCAACATATGGTGATTTTGTACCTTGCGAAGTTGTTGTTAAATCAAAATATCTTCCTGATGTTGCAGTTATTGCTCCTGGAACATCAACTGTAACTCTTTCAGTACAATAAATATCACAGTATTCATTTAATTCACCATTCATCTTTTTATCTAAGTAACTTTCTGAATTACACATTTTCCAATAATGGTCTACTAGAAGATCCTTAGAATAACAAACTAATTGATTTAAATCATATTCTTTTGCCCAAGAATGGGTATTATCTAAACAGCAATTGTTTATTTCTCCTTCAATATAGTTAGGTTTAATATCAACTTCTGTACAACATTCAGGATCACAGTCAATTCCTCTATCCTCAAAAACATCATTTGGTTCCCCAGAAGTATCTATTTCTGTACTACCTGGAGAAAGTGATGAAGTGGCTTCAAAATTAACAACTAACATTTGTCTTTCATTTATTGAACCATTTAAGCTTGTACACAACTGAATTCCATTTGGTACATAATAAGCTTTTATTTTAAATGGTTCACAATCTGCAGGAGGTCTTACAACAAGTGTTCCACTTCTTCCTGAAAAATTCTTATCAGAACCTACTATTGTACAACCTTCACAAACAAATTTAATCTTATTTATATTTTGAAGGGAAGTTACATTATAAGTTATTTGATTTTTTGTTGAAGCCGCAGTCTTTGTAAAAGTTAAGCCACCAGAGCCTGAGGTTTCACGTTTTGTTGCTTCACGAGCTTCCCATGCAAGCTGATATCCAGCATCAACAAGTCCTTGATTTCCAGATAAATAATCATAAGGATTCCCTGAACAAGTGTGATTAATTTTTCCTTCTGATTTCATGGTTTCACAAAGTTGATTCATTTGCATACCATCTTTAACTTGGGCAAATCTTATCATAGCTGCACGCATTTGAGTTAATGATGATGATCCATAGCCCTTAAATACGGCATAAAATCTTAAAGACATTTGTGTTATTGTATAATTTCCACCATTGGTAACTAAAGAATAAGCACCAGCATCTGTTAAAGGTGAACAACTATATTCATCCCCGGTATTTAGTTTTAATCCAGGGTCAAGACAATAAGCAACAAATTTTTGACCATTGATTTTTAAATGTTTTATATGGTCAGTATATTCTCCTGATGTACCCGATCCATCACCTGTTTCTCTCCAAGTAATTCCAGTACTATAAGCTCCACCATCAAATCCAGCAATACCAGTTATAGCGTATACTTTTTTTACATTTAAACATAAAGATAAAATTAATAATAATGTGCATGTTATATGTTTTTTCATAGTTTGTGTCTCCTTACGAACATTATTAGAATAATTACTAATACTGCTATTCCAATAGAAGAAAAAGCAATAACTATTAAATCAAGATTATCTTTAAGTTTATTAATTACTTTACCATATTCAGTATTCTTTTTATTATTTCCATTTTCATTTGTTAAATCATCTGCTGTAAATACCTCAGATTGAGCAAAAGCATTTAAGATGTTAGCATTAGCTACAGCCTCAGCTTTATCAACATTTTTTTTATATTTTTCTAAATCATTATAAAAGTCTGTAATAGATATTTCTTTATCAACTAGTTTTACACATCCATCATAGTTTGGATACATTATGCATGCTAATAAATCACTTTTAGTATTATATATTTTTGTATCAAAGCTAACTTTTCTTATTATTTCTCCTGTGCATCCATATTTTTCTGCATAGATATTAACCGTGTATGTTACTACTTTATCCATAGTAGGAGCTTCGTATTTATATTCACCAGCTTCATTTAAATCACTAGGTCTTATAGTTATGATGTCATCATTATAATTATTTGTTATTTGTGCATACACACCTTCTTTAATTCCTTTTATAATTATTTCGATATATCTATAAGTAACCATTCCACCCAAGTCTTCATAATAATCTATATTTTCCTCAGTTTTTTCAATTGGAACTTTTTTATTGGCAGCTTGGTAATCTCCACTTACTTTATTTGCCAGATTCAAAAGTTCATTTAATTCATCTTGATTGCATTTAGAATCTGTCTTTGTAATTGCCAAATCTTCATTTACTGCATTACTTGGTGTAGCAGGTGAGTTAGTAGATTTTTTTCCTTCATAGTTAATAGTTAATACGATTAAACATATAAATAGAACTAAGATTACCGAACAAATATAAACTGGTATATATTCAGTTTTAAATCTACGTTCTTTTTCGATTTTCTTCATATTTTTCCTCCTAACTATATTTCTGCATCCTTTATTCTACATATCTTTATATAAATATAAATAATATCTAATGCCATTAAAACTGATAAAACTATCACGATTAATTTTTTAATCATTTTTAATTTTGTTGTTTTAGCTGCAAGTCTTACATCATTTTCACAATCAACACATGCAGTGGTTGTTATTTTTTTCTTGCCACTTCTCTGTTCGTTTATTTTTGCAAGTATTTGAGATTCTGATAGTGAAAAATCTTTCGTAATCCATTCTTCACAATAGGAATATTTTTCTGTGTCAGTAAACTTGCATTCATTATAGTCATGATATTTATTTTTCTTAGGCTTTATCAAAGAAAACTTTTTTAAATCTCCTGTACAACCTTGTATTAAACTTCTAACAGCAAAATTATATTTAATAACATCCGTGTCATTTGCAACTTCAAATGTATAAACACCATTAGTTAAATGTGCTGGTGTAATTGTTAATGAAAAAGTTTCTTCTTCATCTGTTACACTTACAAATAGATTTTCAACAACATTATAAACAGTTATTTTAAAAACATTTGAACCATTTTCACTTTTTTCTATTTCATATGAAGCAGTTACATTAGCAGCCAACTTATTAAGTTCGGCTCTCGTTTTATAATCGCATGTTTCTTTATTCCCCGCCTCTTCAGCAAAGCATTCAAAAGAACATGATAAAACTAAAAATAATAAAAATGCGATAGTAATAACTCTTTTCATATTCCATCTATCCTTTTATATCTTCTATATAAATATATCAAAAAATCTACAAGTTTACAATAAATATTAAAAATTTAAGGGCACAAAAAAAATATATAGCTGACAACTATATATTTCCTAGTTTGGATTGATCAATAGTTTCCAAGAATGTCAGGTCTCAGT
>CAZWST010000002.1:0-77780 GCA_964636965.1 uncultured Muribaculaceae bacterium | reverse complement strand
ATGAAGTAAAAAATGTTACTGCATTAGACTACTATCCATTGGGTGGAGGTAACGGGAAAATAGAAATTGCTCAAATATACGTAAGTATGGATGGAGTAAACTATACTTTAGCTGCTGAAACTGATTGGACATACAGAAATACTGCAGATGTAGATCCTCGTACTATTGATTTTGAACCTGTAAAAGGACAATATATCAAAATCATAGGTAAGAAGACACAAGCTGCTACGGCTGGAGCAAGTTTTATTGCAGGAGCTATGTTTAACTTCTACGAAAACCCAACTGCAAAAGTTGCTGCTACTTTCTCATTTGATGGAGAAAATGGTGGAAAAATTGTATTAAATGATTCTGAATATACAGGTTCTTGGAGATATTCTTTAGATGGTGGAGCTACTTGGGTAAACGCTACGGGTGCTAATCACCAATTAACTAAAGAAGAACTAAATAGAATTAGTATTGTAAACGGAATAAAAATAATGCTTGATGGAGATTCTTATGAATATTCTATCAAAATAAAAGAGGGAGAAACCTTAACTCTTAATCCTTATGTAAATGATTTAGAGAACAGACTTATTGCTGTTGGTGATGTTTCTAGACTTGAATGGAAGTTGAGTGACGAAACAGAATGGACTTCATATTCTGATGAAGAACCAATTGTTAAAGGAAACAAAACTCTTCAAGTTAGAGCAAAAGCAACTGCTACTAATTTACCAAGTAATGTTTTAGAGTATACATTTACTGAGGATACTGATACAGTAGAGGAAAGGTATATTCCTATATCACATTTATCTATTCATTCTTATTCAACTCAATCTGTTGATGGAAGAAGACCTCATTATGCACCAAATGCAATTGATGGTAACATTAACACTCAATGGCATACAGACTTTAGAGTTTCTATAGCAAATACAGAAGCATTTATAAGTATTAAGCTTGATGCTCCAAGATATATTTCAGCTATAGATTATGCTCATATGGCGCGTGAAATTGAACAATACGGCTATATGAAGACTGGAAGAATATATGTCAGTGAAGATGGGGAGAATTGGACTGAGGCTGCAATAGCACAAGATGTTATCCAAGATGATACTGTTAAACATATAAGTTTTGATGAACCTATCTATGGACAATATGTCAAAGTAGTAATAGAATCTCATGATAATGTATTTGCAACAGCAGCAATGATTAATGTTTATGAGGATGCTAGTCAAGTGGCACCTAATGTTAGTGTTGAATATAGCACAACAAATAAAACTAAAGAATCCGTAGTTGCTAGTGTAGTATCTGATAAAGACATTACTATAACTAATAATAACGGAAGTAATACTTATACATTTGATGAAAACGGTTCATTCGTGTTTGAATATACTGATAGTGCATCAAATGTTGGAACTGTTACTGCAACAGTTTCTTGGATAGACAAGATTGCTCCAACAGGTACTATTGAATATGAAACAAGAGACGTTACTAATCAAGATGTTGATGTTACTTTAGTTCCAAGTGAAGAAGTAACAATAACAAATAATAATGGTTCTCCTACATATACATTTACAGAGAATGGAGAATTTACATTTGAATTTGTAGATGCAGCCGGAAATAAAGGAACTGCAACTGCAGAAATAACTTGGATTAATAAAAAGGCTCCATCAGGAACTATTAAATATGATACAACTAAATTGACAAATAATAATGTTGTTGCAACTTTATCTGTAGCAAACGGAGTAACAATTACAAATAATGGTGGCTCTAATAAATATACATTTAAAGATAATGGCGAATTTACATTTGAATTTGTTGATCAAGCTGGAAACAGAGGTACTGCAACAGCTAAGGTTAATTGGATTGATAGAGTAGCACCTAAAGGAGCACTTGCTTATAGTACAAAAGATATAACAAATAAAAATGTAGTTGTTTCATTAATTACTGATAAAATAACTACAGTTATAAATAATAATGGAAGCAAAACTTATACGTTTACAGAAAATGGAGAGTTTACATTTGAATTTAGAGATATTGCTGGAAATACTGGAAGTATAACAGCTAAAGTTGATTGGATAAATAAAAATGCTCCAATTGGAACAATAAGTTTTGATAGAACAACAAAGACTAATCAGAATGTAACAGCAACATTAGAGGTTAGAGATGGAATCAAAGTAACTAATAATGGTGCATCAAAAACATACGTATTTGATAAGAATGGATCATTCACATTTGAATTTGTTGATGAAGCCGGAAATAAAGGTAGTGCAACAGCAACGGTTGATTGGATTGATAAAATTGCTCCAACAGGTGAAGTTAATTATTCAATAAGAGACATCACAAATAAAGAAGTTATAGCAACTCTTATAACTAGTGAGCCAGTTACTATAACAAACAATGGTGGTTCTACTAAATATACATTTACAGAAAATGGAGAGTTCATTTTTGAATTTGTAGATGAGGCTGGAAATACGGGTAGTGTTAAAGCTAAAGTAGATTGGATAAATAAGAATGCTCCAATTGGAACAATAAGTTATGATATTACTTCTATAACAAACAAAGATGTAATAGCTACATTAAAACTTGCTGATGGAGTAAGAGTAACAAATAATAATGGTTCAACAACATACACATTCACAAAAAATGGAGAGTTTACTTTTGAATTTGTGGATATGGCAGGAAATAAAGGGACTGCAACGGCTAAAGTAGATTGGATAAATAAGAATGCGCCAGAAGGCACAATAACTTATGATATACCATGCTTAACAAATAAGAATGTAACAGCTACATTAAATGTGGAAGATGGAATAATTGTTACAAATAACAATGGTTCTAAAATCTATACATTTGATAAGAATGGCTCATTTACATTTGAATTTGAAGATATGGCAGGAAATAAAGGTAGTGCTACAGCAACTGTTAACTGGATAGATAAGGTTGCTCCAAAAGGCAAAATAACATATGACATAAGTGAGGAAACCGAAGATAGTGTAACTGCAACATTAGGATTTGATGAAGAGGTTACAATAACTAACAATGGTGGCTCTAATAAATATACATTTACTCATAATGGAGAATTTACATTTGAGTTTGTTGACAAAGCAGGAAATAAAGGAAGCATTAAAGCTAAAGTAGATTGGATCGTCAACCCAAATCTGTTTGGTAAATTAGTTTATAGTGAATCCTCTGCTACAAACAAAGATGTAATAGTAACATTAGAGGTAAATGAAGGTATTAGAATTATTAATAATGGTGGTAATAACACTTATACATTTACTAACAATGGAGAATTTGATTTTATAATCGGAGATGCTTATGGCAATACTAAAAAAGTACATGCTAAAGTAGATTGGATTGATAAAGAATCACCTATTGGAAGTATTAATTATAGTTTAACTACTGTTACATCAGGTGAAGTTATTGCAACATTAGAAACTAATGAAGAAGTAACAATACTAAATAATAATGGTTCTTCTACTTATGTATTTACAGAAAATGGAAGCTTTGTATTTGAGTTCGTTGATAAAGCAGGAAACAAAGGAACTGTAGAAGCCAAAGTAGATTGGATTGATAAAACTGCTCCACAAGGACAAGTAACATATAATGTTAAGGATTTAACAAACAAAGATGTAACAGCAACATTAAGTGTTGATGCAGGAGTAACAATCACAAATAATGGTGGCAAGAATACTTATGTATTTACAGAAAACGGAAGTTTCGTATTTGAGTTTATCGATGAATTAGGAAATAAAGGAAGTGCAGTAGCAATTGTTAATTGGATTGATAAAGAAGCTCCAGTTGGTAGAATAGTATATTCTATTACTGAACCTACTTTTGAAAGTGTAATAGTTACATTAAGAACAAATGAAGACGTTACTATAACAAATAACAATGGTAAGAGTACTTACGTATTTACTAAGAATGGACGCTTTGTGTTTGAATTTGTAGATAAGGCAGGAAATAAAGGAACTGCAGAAGCAATTGTGAGTTGGATAACCGAAGAGCCAACAGAACCTGATGATCCTAAACCTATAGATCCAAAACCAGAAGATCCTAAGCCTTCTAATCCAGAAGAGCCAAAGGATCCAGTAAAACCAGATGAAACAAAACCTACAGAGCCTTCCAAACCTGTAAATCCAAAACCTACTAAACCAAATAACGGTGGTGGAAGTACAAGTGTTGGAAATAATACTGGTATTACTTCGGGAAATACAAGTACTACTCCTTCACATACTACTGAAAATACTACTACAACTACAAGTAAAGTTGAGGATGATACAACAACTACAACAACTAAACAAATGGAAGAAATAAAAGTTCCAGAAGATGAAGAAAAGGAAGAAAAGACAAGTGCAGGAATTAATTATAAGATTATTCTTGGATGTCTAGTAGTATTCTTATTCTTCGTAGCAGTTTTAGTTAAATTGTATGTTAGAAAATAAAAGAAGCTAGTTAGATTATTCTAACTAGTTTTTTTATTCTTAAATTGTTCGTTAATTCATATATATTTGTGAGGATATTTATGAAAAATAAAAAGTCAGAAGTTATAAATATATTTAATGAAGATGGAAAAAGCCTTGAGGAATTGATTGAAGAGATACTTTATAATTATATAAGGGAAAAAATAGATAATGGAAATATTTAAGGCTGGTGTATATGCACGTATTTCTGTTTCTGAAAGTAAGAGCAATGAAGATAGCACAAGTATTATAAATCAAAAGAATGTAATAAATGATTATTGTATAAAGAATAATATTGAAATAGTTAAGTATTATGTGGATGATGGTTATTCAGGTGGTAATTTTAATCGTCCGGCTTTTAAAAGAATGCTTGCTGATATTGATGCACATATTATTAATTTAGTTATTACAAAAGATATATCAAGACTAGGTAGAGACTTTCTTGGTACAAGCAATTATATATATAAAGTGTTTCCTGAAAATAACGTAAGATATATCGCTATACTTGATCAGTATGATTCATATATACCATCGATAAGTGACGATATAATACCTTTTAAAACAGTTTTAAATGATATGTACTTAAAAGATATTTCTACAAAAATTAAATCATCTAGGCATGAGCTAATGCGAAAAGGGTATTTTATGGGGAGTACTGTACCATATGGGTATAAAAGAAGTTTAAAAGATTCGAGAGTATTAGAAATAGATAATAATGCTTCTTTTGTAGTGAAAGATATATTTAGGATGTCCAATAGTGGAATGAATGCATCTTTAATTGCGAGAGCTTTAACTAAAAGAAAAATAGCACCTCCCAATATTTATAATAATAGAGGAAAAATAAATAAATCTTCTTGGACATCTTCATCTATAAATTATATTTTAAGAAATCCTGTATACGTTGGTCTAATGCGTCAAAGAAGATATGAAAGAGTAAGCTTGAAGTCTATTAAAAGAAAACTTTTAGATGAAAAAGAATGGATACAGATATCAGATAATCATCCAGCTATTATTGATGAGGATCTCTTTAAAAGTGTTAATAAAAAAAATGAAATTATAAGACATAAGAAATATGATTATCTTTTGAAAGGATTAGTAAAATGTAGAGATTGTAATAAAAATATGTTTGTAAGGAAAACTAAATCAGGAGTTATATATTGTTGTAGTACTTATGCTAAGAATAATGGTAAAAAATGTTCAATGCATTATTTTAGAGAAGATAAACTTAATGAATTGATAAAAACATCCTTATCAAGTTTTTTAAATAAAACTACATTCTTTAAGATTCTTAATAAAATTATAGAAGAAAAGTTAATGAGTGAAGATGTTTTTAAGTCTAACTCTTTGTTAGAAGATGAAAAAGAATTGTTAGTTTCATTATATAAAGATAAAATAAATGGGATTATAACTGATAATGATTATCTCTTATTAAGAAGTAGTATTGAAGAAGAAATAAAAGAAAAGAAGTATAAATTAAATAAAATGAAAAAAGTGAAAGATTCATTAATAAATAAAATGGATTTTATTTATAATAAATTTATGAATTTGGATGATAAATATATATACTCTTCACTTATTAATAAGATATCCATTGATAAACATAAAAATGTATATATTTATTATAGGTTTTATTTTCAATGATAGTTGGATATGTAAGAATAAGCGTTAAAGAAAATAAAAGTTTAAGTATTATAAATCAAATAAATTTAATAAAAAGCTATTGTATTAATAATAATTATAAGTTAGACCGTATATTTATTGATGATGGAGTAAGTGGTATTACTTATAATAGAAAAGCATTTAACGAATTAAAAGAATATATACTTAATAAAATGGTTAGAATAATAATTGTTAAAGATATTTCTCGTTTGGGAAGATCTTTTTTTGAAACATGTTATTATATTGAGGAGTTATTTAGTAAATATAATATAAAACTAATCTCGATTGAAGATAATTATAGTGAATCTATTATGCATATTAAAACATTAATTAATGAATTGTATGTAAAAGATGCATCTATTAAGAGAAAGAATATTTCCTATTTAAAGACTGTTAATCACGAATATATTGGTCCAAAAGCGCCTTTTGGTTATAATATTGTATATATTGATTCCATAAGAACTTTAATAATTAATGAAAAAGAAGCCTCGATAATAAGATTAATATTTAAGAAATTTATTAGTGGTAATTCTATTACTTCAATTGTTAATCATTTAAATGAAATAGAAGATTATTTAAATAATCCGCATATTTCATTATGGAATTATAAAAAGGTTCGTAAAACGCTTAAAAATGCTCTATATAAAGGTGATTTAATAGTTAGAAAGTCAATAAAGAATAGTTATAAAGATAAATCGCGTAAATATATAAGAGAGAGAAATTACGAATATATTAATAATGTCTTTCCTGCAATAATAAGCGAAGATGATTTTTTAATCGCTAATTCTATGTTAAAAAGTTATCAAGAACATGACTTAATAAAGTGTGAAAAAAAATTAACGTTTCCTGTTTGTTGTAGTAAATGTAAATTAGAAATGAAATTTTATAAGCGATTCAAGAATAATAAATGTCAGTTTTATTATAAATGTATTAATTGTAATAAGACAATTACTTTTTCTAAATTAAAAAATTTAATTAGTTATAATTTTTATTTAATATTAAATGAAGAAAAAATTAATATGATTAAAGAAAATACTGAAACTAGATTAATTGAGTATATAAATGATAAATTAAAATTATTTATAGAGAGTAAAAATAATTATATATTAAAATATAAAGAACTATATAAGAAAAAATGTTCTTATGCTATTTCTTTAGAATTATTCTATAAGAATCTTGATAAATTAAATCGTACATATAATATAAATGATAGTGTGATTAAATATTTAAACTCTTTTGATGTTAGAACTGCAATTAGTAGTTATTCTTTCAATATTTTTGAGATTAATTGTATTAAGAGAGTAGAAATATTTGATTCGATTAAAATTTATTATAATATAAAAAAGGCTTTTAAATAGCCTTTTTAGTTTGCTTCATTTTGATCATTTCCACTATCTTCTGGAGTTGGATTATCATCATTATCATCATTATTATCATTATCTACTGGTTTTGTAGGTTTTTCAGGTTCGGCTGGTTTTGCAGGCTCAGTTGGCTTTTCAGGCTCACTAGGTTTTTCAGGTTCAGATGAACCACTTCCGCCGTTATTACCATTATTGTCATTGCCATTGTTATTATTGTTGTTATTGTTATTATTATTGTTGTTGTTATTATTTCCGTTATTATTGTTATTTTGATTAGGTTTTTTTGTTGTAGATGTTGTAGATGTTTTTGTTGAAACAGTAGGTTTTTTCTTCCATGAGGCTCTTAATGTATAGTCTTTAGTGATCGGTGTATCAAAACTAAATGGTCTACCATTATATTGCCATCTTACAAAGTCGTAACCTTCTCTAGTTGGAATGTTTGGTTCAACTGCAAGTTCATTTTCATTAACTATTTGAGTATCAACAGCAGTTCCTAAATTACTGTCAAAAGTTATAGTATATGTTTTAACTGGATTTGCTTGTAAAACACTTTGATCATCAACTTTTTCTTGATATTCGAATACGATTGGGAATGCAGGTGTTTCACCTAGGTATTTATTTAATAGTTTTTTAAACTCTTCTTCACTATATCTTGTTTTCCAGTTACTTATTAGTCTTAAAGACTCTATATTATGATTTTTAGTTTTAGCTTCATTTAGTAATAGGCTTATTGCTTCATCTAAATCTTTATTTTTAATATTAATGTTTGCGTAGATGTTTTTAGCTTCGTCATTAATGAAATCAAAACTAGATATTGTATCTTCATAATCACTGCAGACATTTTTACCACACTTATAGTAACTTTCCCTTATTGTTAATTTTACTACAGCACTTTCCTTAAAATACATTGTGTATGATTGATCCATTAAAACTTTCTTTTCAGTTGTTTTTTCAATAGTTTTAGTTCCAAAACATACTAATCCGATAATAATTGCAATAATTGTTAGTATTGATAGTATTGCTACAGGCTTATTATCGTCGATTAACTCCTTTAAATTCTTCACACTAACACCTTCTTTTATTTATTATAGCATATAAGTTAAAATAAATCTTTATATTTTTTCTTTTTTTGTTACATAAAAAAAGACAGCAGATGGTGATGTTGATTATTTAAATAAATCTTTAGATTTTTATAAAGAATGTGACTGCTTAGCAATAGGGAAACAATTACCAGAATCTTTAATGCCTGATAAAATTAAAGATCTTCTTAATGAAACAAGACCAGATATTTTGGTTATTACAGGTCATGATGCATATGATTCAAAAAACGGTGATGAAACCAATATCAATAATTATAAGAATTCTAAATACTTTAGAGATACAATTTTAAAAGCTCGTGAATATGAAAAATCCCATGAAAAATTAGTAATTATTGCTGGAGCATGTCAAAGTGATTATGAAGATTTAATCAGGAGTGGTGCAAATTTTGCTTCAAGTCCAAAAAGAGTTAATATACATGCGTTAGATCCCGCAGTTATTGCTGTTAATATTTCTTTAACTGAAAGGGATAAAAAAATAGACATAAAAGAACTACTTTCAAAAACAAAATATGGAAAAAGTGGAATAGGAGGCATTTTAGGAACTGGGATGATGTATGTAGGTTATCCTAGATAAAAAAATAAAATTTATTGCAATTATATTTTAAATGTATTAAAATATATTATAGTAGAGAGGTGACACAGGATGGAGATTACAAATGTACGTGTACGTGTAGTTGAAAAGGAAAATTCCAAAATGAGAGGATTCGCATCTGTGACAATAGATAATCAATTTGTTGTACATGATATAAGAATACTTGAGGGAGACAATGGTTTATTCTTAGCAATGCCAAGTAAACAAACTGCTCCTGGAGAATATAGAGATATAGCTCATCCAATTAACCCAGAAGCACGTCAAATATTTACTGATGCAATTTTAACTGAATATGAAAAAGAGTTAAAAAACGCAGAAGTTTCTGAATAATTCACGATTTCGTGAATTTTTTTTTGGAATAGTAATACTATTTTATTAGGAGGATGTTATGGAAACACAAAGTATGAATCATGTTGTAAAAATGGTAGATAGAAAAAGTATTATTATAAGCGGGATAAAAAGAATTATTAATTTTGATGATAAACAATTTGCATTAGAATCTAATATGGGCGATATTATAATTAAAGGTGAAGAATTAGAAATGATTAAACTAGATACGATAGATGGAAATGTTTCTATAAAAGGATCTATTGATTCAATTAGCTATTCTAATATTAAATCAAACGAGTCATTGATCACCAAATTATTTAAATGAACCAATTAATATATTTAGTTTTAATATTTATTATTTCTTTTGTACTATCTTTGTTTTTTATGGTAAATAATAATCGAGGTCCAATTATAAAGTTACTCTTAATAATTATTTTTTCTTTAATATTTTCATATGTTTGTTATATTTATAATTATTTTATTTTTAATGAATATGTTATTTTAGATGTTTTATATTCTGTTTACATAGCATATGTTGTAAAAATACATGTAAATAAAAGGTTAAATAAGAAAAACAAGTGTAAAGATAAATAAAGTTTAGTATACTATTATAAAGGAGATGCTAGGCTATGAAAAAATATAGACTTAGATTACTTATTTATTTAGGACTTTTAATTAGTATAGGTGCAGTTTTATCTTTATCATGCTTTGGCACATGGAAACAGATTTTAAATAATAGAAAGACCAAAAATGATTTAGAAGAAAAATATAATGAATTACTTGAAAATGAAGAATCTTTGGAAGGACAAGTTGTAAAGTTACAAGATCCTGAGTATGTTGCTAAGTATGCACGTGAAAAGTATTTATTTACTAAAGATGGTGAATTAATAATAGATATGGGAGATGAGGAAGAATAGTTATCTATTCTTTTTTTATTTTAGCTTTCTTGCGAATAAACTTAAATTATGTTATTATTAACTATGTAAATGGGGACGTAATTGGTTTCGACAGGTTATAGTCTTGACTTAGTTGCAAGTGGTAGCAAACCCTAAGTAGCAAAAATTTAAAATTAACTGACAATAAATTTAATTTTTCTCCAGTATTTGCTTAATAATTAGCAAGGAGAGCTGATGTTTTAATTCTTCCATAGTTAAAATATTCGGTTCATATATATGGAATATATCTATATTAGTTCTTATATGATGTAGATGAATACTAATAAGATAGTAAATGATTTGTTTGTTAGAAGCTTATATCATTTATGAACAATTAATTTCTAACTAAACTTGTAGACGCTATTTAGAAGAGTAACTTGGACAGCGGTTCGACTCCGCTCGTCTCCACCATTTATGATTTTAATCGAGATATTCGAATTATATATATATATATTCAGCCCGAAATAAGGCTGATTTTTTATTAGATAAAAACATCTCTAAATTAAATATCCTTGTCCAACATTTAAATAACTATTTAAATTTGTTATAATTATGGGTAGTTGAGAATATATCAAAAAAAGAAAAAATAGAAAGAAGATATTTATGGGAAGTGGGAATCTTGCATTAAGAAAAATATATAAAAACGAAACAACCTGGATTCAAAAAGGAAAAAGAAAACATAAGTGTAGTTTTAGTGAGCATTGTCTTTTGAAAGTTACACTTTTAAATAATAGAATAAATTATTATAATGTTTTAAAATGTCATGAATGTCTTTCTTTTACTAGTATTAAAGAAACTGGTAATATTCAGGGATGTATATTTGGTGAATTAACTGATGAACAAAAATCTCTTCCAGTTGTTACTGCTTCTTATGGACACAGAAATCTTATTGTTAATTTCTCATCTTTAGATAATGTATGTTATATTGGAGTTAATTTTATAAATAAAGATGATATTTAGTATTTATTTTGATATACTTTTAATAGTTATATGGAGAGATGTAACATGGATAATTACCAGTTGTTAAAAATAATTGATAATGAAATATATAACTGTAATTTATGCAATGACCTAGTTGAAAAGTTTTTAAATGATAGAACAGTATATTTAGGAAGTAATAATGATATTGTATTAATAGGTGAAGCTCCAGCAAATAATGGATGGAGAAAAAGTCATATGTTATGGAAAGATGTTAATGGTAAAGTTTTACCGAGTGGAAAAGTATTACAGAAGCTTTTTGACTTTATTGGTAAAAGTATTTTTGATATAACATTTATTGAAGCAGTTAAATGCTATCCGATTAAAAGAAATAATTTAAAGATTTGTTCTAAGAATTGTAAATGTTTTATGATGCGTCAACTAGAAATATTAAAGCCTAAACTTATTATTACGTTAGGAGATGCACCAACTAGATCTATACTTGATTTTAAGTTTGATAAGTTTTCTGAAGTAGTTGGGAACATATATAAGGTAAATGATTTTAGTGTACTACCTATATATCACCCTAGTCCCATCTCACCAAAGAGCTATAAAGAAAATGTTCCTATATTTAATAAAATAAAAGATATGGATATTATAAAAGGAGAATAATATGAGTGTAAGTGAAGAAATTAAAGATGTATATAATAAAATAGCTCATTTATATGATGGAGCTTTATGGACAGATATGCCTTACAATGAAGAAATGGACAAATTTGCTTCTTTAATTAGGGGGGAAGACGTTTTAGATATTGGTTGTGCTATGGGAAGTTTTACTAAGTATATAAGTGATAAAGGATTTAATGTTGATGGAATTGATATCTCGTCTGAATTTATTAATATTGCTAAATCAAAAGTACCTAATGTTAATTTTCAAGTGATGGATATGCTTGATTTAAAAATAAATAAAAAGTACGATGGAATAATGTTTATTAATTCAACTATTCATATTGAAAAAAAGAATATGCTAGAACTATTTAAAAATGTTTCTAGATTGTTAAAAGATGATGGCGTAATATTTATAATACTTCTAGAGGGCGATGGAGAAAAATATGTTTTAGAACCATTAGAACCTTCTATAAAAGAATTTGTTAACTTTTATACGAAGAAAGAAATTGAAGAGGTATTCTATAAAACTGGGTTGAACATAATATCATCAAGTACAATTGTTGAAGATGCTGATACAGAACTTGGAAATGAACAACTAGTTTATTATTTAAGAAAGAAGAATTGATTTGACTGAAGATATTAAAAATGATTTTTTAACAAAATTTCCAATACCTGAAGGTACTTCAGATAAACCTTATATAATATTATTTGATGCTTATTCTGGTATGGGAAAGAGTACTGTTTCACTCATAATTGCTGAACATTTAGATGTTGTTATTTTAAACAATGATGAAGTGAGACGTTATATTGATGATATACACGACAATACAAACCTAAAAGATGAACTTCAATATATGAGATTAAAACTTCTTTATAAGCATCATAATAATTGTATATGGGATTGTTCTTTTTCTCATAATTATGAAACTAAATTGAAATATATTAAAGATCTTGGCTTTAAATATTATGTAATAAGGCTTAAATGTCCGGAAGATGTTATAAAATCTCGTGTTAGTAAAAGGAAATTGGATGGGGTTAATTTTTCTGCTGCACCATTTGAGACATATTTAAGAATGAAGAGTACTATTCCATTAGTACCTGATGAATTAGTTGATTTCGTCATTGATACGACACTTGATATAGAGGATCAAGTGTGTGATTTTATTAAATATATTAAGGAGACTCAATGAGTCTTTTTTTATTGTTTTAATATAACTAGTGGTTATTAATAGATATGACATATATGTATTTTATTTATGTCTAATTTCCTCGTATACTAATTTCAGACAAGGAGGAATAATATGATAATAGGTATATGTGGTAAATCATGTTCGGGGAAAAGTACACTTTCTAATTATTTGATTGAAGTATATAAAGATAAATCTGCATATTTAGAAATAGACAAGATAGGACATAAAGTTTTAGAAATACCTGAAGTGCAAGCTGAACTTGTAAATTGCTTTGGGCCTTCGATACTTAATGAGGGATTAGTTAGTAGGAAAAAGCTTGGAGATATTGTTTTTACATCACGTGATGAGATGAGCAAACTTACAGAAATTACATGGTCTTATATGGAAAATTTAATTGATGAATTTATTAATTTAAATAATGGAAAAATCATTATTCTTGACTGGTTGCTTTTACCTAAAACTAAATTTGCAAATATGTGTGATTTAAAGGTTTTATTTGATATACCATATGAGATTAGATTAAATCGTGCTTTAAAAAGAGATGGTATTACAGAAGAGGAATTTAAATTAAGAGATGATTCAAGTATAGAATACGATGAAAATGACTTTGACATTGTTTTAAAAGACAATGAAAAAGAATCAATAAAAGGAGTTATGAGATTATTATGAAAAGAGTTATATATCCAGGAAGTTTTGATCCAATTACGAAAGGACACATGAATATTGTTGATCAAGCTAGTGAATTATTTGATGAAGTAATTATCGCTATTATGAGCAATCCGAGTAAAAAAACGCCTTTCTTTACGTTTGAAGAAAGACTAAAGTTAATTCAAAAATTATATGAATATAATGAAAAAGTTAAAGTAGTTATGGGTAGTGGTGCAACAGTTGACTTAGCTTTGTTGTATGAATGCGATGCAATTGTGCGTGGGCTTAGAGGGCTTAGTGATTATGATTATGAGGTACAACTAAGACAACTTAATAAAGATTTCTCTGATGGAAATATGAATACTATATTTTTATTTGCTGATAAAGACTATCAATTTATATCATCAACAGCTGTAAAAGAAGCCTTCTATTTAGATAAAAAGATAGATTCTTATGTTGATCCATTAGTTAGAGATGCCATGTATGAAAAGAAAAGAACTTTAAATTAAAAGACTGATAATTATTATTTATCAGCCTTTTTTGTCTTTCTTGTTGGTTTTTCTTTTAATTGATTTCTTATATCTTTTAACACGTCAAGTTCTGTTTCAACAACTTCTACTTTTTCTTCCTCTTTTTTATTCTTTCTATGACCTATACGTGATAATTCATTTATAAATTTAACAAATATAAATACACAGAATGCAACAATCAAGAAGTCAATTATGTTTTGGATAAATGAACCATACATTATTTTTGCTTCTCCAATAGTGATAGATAAATTAGAAAAATTAATACCTCCTAAAATCATTCCAATTATTGGCATTAAGATATCATTAACTAATGAAGATACAATTGTAGAAAATGCTCCTCCGATGATAACACCTACTGCTAAATCAACAACATTACCCCTTGAAATAAATTCTTTAAATTCTTTTATCATATAACTCCTCCATATCAACATTATAACATATTATATTATTTTTAAGGAGGATGTGTATTTGTGTAATATTAAAAAAAGTGTTAAAATATAACCAATTTATTTTTGGGGGGATATTATGGCTACTTTACGTGAACGTATGCGTTGGAATTTATTTCAAATAAAAAGAGATATTTTATTTTGGTACGGAATAAAAACAAAGAGGATATTATCTTATGACACTAGTTTTTTAAGTAGTCTTAGAAATATTTATTATGGGCCGATTCCTTTATCCCTTTTATTTTTATTAAAGAACTTTTGTGATGGCTTTTGTTATTATCGAGCTCCTTTATCAGCCTATGGATTTTTAGATGACGACTTTATATGTATAGATGCTAAGGTTAATAGTTTGAATTATGATATTAAGAATATTGATGATTATCGTAGTGGAAAAATAGATGATTTATATGGAGAACACTGCTATATTGAAAGAACATTAGTTGATGGAAGCAAGTGGGTTTATGATACATCTTTGGGTCTTGTTTTTGAAGAATGTTTGTTTTGTATGATTGAAAACCCCAAAATTAGAAAAGTTAATAATAAAGAATCAACAATTAATTTTATTCATCAAGAGTGTCCGGTTAGAAGTGATTTAGGTGATGATTTATTTTTATTACCAATATTGCTTGAAACAATTGAAACAAATATGGAACTTATTCAACCTTTTTATATAGATGCATTTAACGAAGAAGTAAGAATTTTAAAAGAAAAATTTAATATTGATCAAATAATAAAGGAAAATGAAAATATAAGAAAAGGAACTACTTAGTTAGTTCCTTTTATCTTGTTAAGTGTTTTAATTTGTAATTCTATACTATTAAGAAGTGTATCTTTATCTATATTTAGTTCATCAGCTATTCTAAATACTTGATATTGTTTTATAGAATGATTATTGTACATAATATTTAGTAATTCTTGTAATGCCTCTTTTTTAGTGAGTCCTTTATCTTTTTCTATTTTCTCAATACAAGATCGTACAAATAAGTATGATGATATATAGTATTTTGAAAATGAACACCATTTATTGGGAACTAAAGGAATTGAATTAAATGTATTATTATCTTCGGCTTCAATTAATTGATTAGCATTTAAAATATCTTCCTCTTTTATGTTTAATAATAATTCTTTATATCCATCAACTTCTTTTTCATAGTCAAGTATATAAAATGTTATTGCATCAGCAAATCCTTCACATAAAAATTTTGTATTATTAAAAAACATTCCATGAACTAAATGAGCAAGTTCATGAACACTATTGGCATCTTCATTTATTGATACAGGATGATTCCATAAAAGTATATTATTACTTTGAGCATAAGCATCTTTAAATCCGTCTATATCAAAACTTCTAACAGGTTTTCCTCCCCATTCAGATTTTATATAAGATGGGAAATCTAATAGTTCTCTAAAATTTTCTTTTGGGACTATATAAAGATAAAATGTAGGATTGGAGTTATATGGATATTTAATGTCTAAAGATTTAATTTTATCTATTCTTTCTTTCATAGCTTTTATTCTTATGTCATATAAATGATTATTATAATCATTAAGCTCTTCATTATTCATACGTATTTTAAATGAATTACTTATATTAACTATGCTTGTATCTTTTATATAGTTTTCTAATGAGCTTATTTTATAACTTTTCATATAATCACCTAAAATTATTATAACATTTTTATTCAAATTGAACATTATGATATAATATATTTAGGTGATCATTATGAAATTAAGTGAATTAGATGAAAACAATATTACTGATGAAATAATACGTAGTGTATTATTTAGTGAAGTAAAGACTAACTATGATTATGCAGATGTAATGATAATTTTTGGTTGCCATATAAAACAGTTATTGGATGAAAGATTATTAAAAGCATTAAATGTTTTAAAAAGTAAGAGAGTTAGTATGATTATATTATCTGGTGGAGTTGGCGAAAAAGGAGATTTTGATGAGTCAGTTTATATGTCTTCATTTTTAAAAGAAAATGGTGTGACTAATAATATCATTGTTGAAAACAAATCAAAAAATTCACTAGAAAATGTTATAAATTGTATTCAGATATTAAAAGAAAAAGATTTAATTGATAAAAAAATATTACTCGTTTCTAATCAATTTCATATTAAAAAGTTATCGGGAATGTTTAAACAGATTAATTCTGGATTGGATTTAATTTATGATTATCCCGATGAATCAGCATTTTCCTATGACGTATTAATTAGTAATAGTGTATATAGAAATATTGCAGTTGAACAAGTTGTTAAGTTAAAACATCTAGCAATTGAGGGAATAATACCAGATGATGAATTTACTATTGGGGCTTCTTTAAGAAATTATTAACAATTAAATCTTGATAGTTTTCTAAAGATTTTCACAGAATAATGATATAATGAATTTAGGTGATGATATGAATACTTATGATTGTGTAATTATAGGTGGAGGTATTGCAGGGCTTACTGCAGCAATTTATACTGCTCGTGCTGGACTAAACACTTTAATAATTGAAAAAGGTCAAGTTGGTGGCCAAATTGTAAATTCTCTTAATGTTGAAAATTATCCGGGGTTTAAATCTATTAGTGGTTATGATTTAATTGAAAATATTAAATCACAAGTTATTGATTTAGGAGTAGAAATTGTTGATGATGAAGCAGTTAAGCTAGATAGAGATAAGGTTACAACTAGTCATAGTGAATATGGTTTTAAAACTGCAATAATTGCTAGTGGACTTTCAAGAAGAACTTTAGGAATAGAAGAATATTTTATAGGTTCTGGTGTTTCATTTTGTGCTACTTGTGATGGAGCTTTTTTTAGGAATAAAGATGTAGCCGTTGTAGGTGGAGGTAATACAGCTTTAGAAGATGCACTTTATTTATCAAATATTGCAAATAAAGTTTATTTAATTCATAGAAGAAGTGATTTTAGAGGTAGTGCTCATACTTTGGAAAAAGTTAAAAGTAAATCAAACATAGAATTAGTATTAAACAGAAATATAAATAAACTTTTTGGTGAAAATACACTTTCATCTATTGAGCTTGATAATGGAGATAAATTAGATGTATCTGGTTTATTTGTTGCAATTGGATTAATACCTGAAAGTAAATATTTGGATGACATAATTGAGTGTGATGAATCTGGTTTTGTTATTAGTAGTGATACAAAAACTAATGTGCCAAATATATTTGTTGCAGGAGATATTAGAGAAAAAAATGTGCGTCAGCTTATTACGGCATCTAGTGATGGAGTATTAGCTGCTACAAACTGTATTAATTATATTAATAGTTAATTGCTATTTTTGTATAATTATTATAAAATAATTAAAGGAGGAACATCGTGAAAAAGAACGTATTATTAATTGTTACATTTGCCATTATAGTTGTACTTTTACTTGTACTTTTAATATCTAAAAAAGCTTTTACTATTATTGAAATTGAAAATAAAAATGTTTTATCAGAAATAGATAAATCTGGAGCTTCGTTACTTTATACAAAAAAATTAACTCCATCTATTAGAAAAAAGATGAAATCTTATAATAAGGAATATCGTATTCAGGGTTATGTAACTGAAATGACTTTATCTGATATTAATAGTCTGTTAGATGATTATGAATTATCTTCCTCAACTGATAATGTATTTATTCTATTTATGAATGGAGAACCTGTTGAGGTAGTTGATGCAAGTGATGATAATAAAATTATCGAATTAATAGAAAAACATTTATACAACATTATTCCTGAGAGCGAAAGAGCTTATCAAACTTTATCAACAGCTGATCAATATATTAAGAAAGTTAATAGCAAAGATTACACTGTTGCTGTATTTGGTAAAAAAGATTGTACTTATTGTGATTTATATTTATTAATCATTAATAAAATTGCAAAAGAAAAGAATTTGAATATTTATTATTTTAATCGTGATGAATATGACGAAGATGAATATGAAAAAATAATGGCACTTGATTTTGAAATACCTGCAAAATGTAATACTACAGGATATTCAACAAGTATGAATAAATCATTTCCTAAACCTATGACAATTATTACAAAAGAAGGAAAGTTTGTAGATTGTATAAAAGGCTATGTTACAGAGGATAATGTTTTGGATATGTTAAAACAATATAAAATTGTTAAGGAGTAGAATTATGAATGAAGGCTGTTATGAAAAGTTAAAAGCATTTAAAGCTAAGTTTCCCCATTGTGTTACTTGGTTTAGATTAAAAAAACATTGTGAAATAATTGATAAACATTTAAATCCAGGTGAATCTGTTGATTTTATAATTGCAGGACAATTAGATCAAGAACCATTTTCGTTTTTTAATACTGGGGTTCTTGCTATTACAAATAAGAGAATTTTAGTTGCACAAAATAGACTTTTAGTAGGATATAAGTTTTCGTCTATTACACCTGATTTATATAATGATATGCAAGTTGATTGTGGTATCTTCTGGGGGACTTTATGTATTGACACAGTTAAAGAAAAAATATATGTTTCAGATTTAGATAAGGATAGTTTACCAGAGATTGAAACTTCTATTACTATGTTCATGTCTGATGCAAAAAAACAATATAATAATTCACCAGAAAATGAATCATAGGATTCATTTTTCTTATGTAGGAGGTAACTATGAAAAGATTAATCGGTTTTTGTGTATTTGTAATACTACTTATAGTTTTATTCTTATTCTTCTCTTTTAGGACTAAAGATTATGAAGTGAATTATGAATATAATGGATTTAATATTAATGAAAAATATGTAAAAGAAGAAGGCAATTACTATTTTACTTTAGAAAAAGATAAATATTCTTATGACTTTGTTATTGAACATAAATATTCTAAAAAAAGAAAAATCATTAATAAATTAAATGAAGAAGATAAGAATAATTATAAATGTGTAAGTATAAAAGTGTTTGATTATAATACTCAATATATCTGTAGTGATGGTAGCAAGTATGTTGATGGGTATTCTTTATTAAATGATAATAGTGATGCAAGTACCCCAATTAAAACTGTAAATAAGATAAATATTTATAATGATGATTATAATTACTATATTTGGAATGGATATGGTTTAACTAATATAATTAGTGATGAAAAATATAATTTTTTAAAAAAAGAGTCGTATGATAATAATTTATCTTATCAATTAGGTAAATATTTAATTATTGGTGATTATGATGCAACACGTGAGTTTAGTAAATTCTATATATTTAATAGTGAAGATAAATCTATTTCTGAGTGGAATTTTGAAGACAAGATATCTTTTAATTCATATTTTATGGGAGATATGGATAACAATATTTATTTATTTGATAAAAAGAATAAAATTCAGTATAAAATTAATATTGATAAGAAAACTATAAATACAACAAGTGATGCAGAGGCAGCTTTAATATATAAAGATAAATGGGATCTTATTGGTATAAATAAACTAGTATATAATAATACTAATTTTGAACACACTAATTTAGTTAATTATTCTATTAAGGATAATAATGTCTATTATAATTATATTAATAGTAATAAAAAAATCTTATTTGATCATGATAATATTAGTGCTTATGTATTAATTAATGGAAGTGATGCCTTTTATTTAAAGGGAGATACTTTATATAAATATAATACTAATTCTGGTAAGACTAAATTATTAAGTTATTTTGAATGGAATTTCTCATTTAGCAATAAAATATTTATTTTTTAATTAACATATTAGTCAAAAATACATACTCTATAGTAGGAGTGAAGTGTATGTATTTTAGAGATTTAAATAAAGAAACCTACTTTGATTATTATACAATTGATAAAGGAGATAATCTTTACCAAATAAGTAAAAAGTATAATATTAATCCAAATTTATTAGCTAGTTTAAATGGGCTTGATCTAAATGATTATATATATCCTGGACAAGTATTATTAGTTCCTAATAAAAGCTATAGTTATTATATAACTAAAGATGGTGATACTATTGATATGGTAAGTAAGACATTTAATGTATCAACTAAAAAATTATTAGATGATAATAAGACAATTTATTTGCTTGAAGGACAGATGCTCGTAAATAAAAAGAATTAATGTAGTAATATATTTTTTCTTTTTTTTATGTTATAATTTATGTGAATAATAGGGAGGTGTCATTTAATGATTTTAAAAAAACCTTATGCGTTTATTATTAAGCATTTTAGATTAATTCATTTAATGATGCTTGCTTGTTTAGCTTACCTTTTAATGATAGCAAGAGATATAAATAAATTATTTGCATCTCTTCAAGCTAGTAGTACTTTTATTTATGCTGGTGCTGATGCTTACATAAATAAAAGTGTATATTATATTTTGTTAATTTTTTTATTTCTTTCAGGAGTAGTGTTTTGGTTACTAAGGGAAAAGAAAAAACCAACTAAGTTATATTTATTTTTAATTATTTATGGAATAGTTCAAATATTTTTATTCTACTATGAATTTAATCTACTTGGAGTTTTACAAGAGAATGTTGTTGAGTCTGATAAATTAATATTAGGTAGAGATATATCAACAATATGTTTACTTCCCAATTATTTTTTAATGGGGATTTGTTTTATTCGAGGTATTGGATTTAATTTAAAACAATTTAATTTTAGTAAAGATGTTGAGGAGTTAGAGATTGCTGATGTTGATTCTGCAGAATTTGAAGTATTAATAGGGCAAAATAATTATAAATATTTTAGATTTATTAGAAGGACGATAAGGGAACTTAAATATTATGTGCTTGAAAATAAATTTAGTATTAGTATTTTTGCTTGCGGCGTCTTATTATTTTTTGCAGGATACGGAGTATATTATTACAATACTTATTTAAAGAAAACTTCAAAGGAAGAAACAAATATAATTGATGGAATAGCTTATACAGTAAGAGATAGTTATGTGACTACTAAGGATTTTAATGGAATAGAACTAAGTGATATTTATAAATATGTTGTAGTTGATTTGACTTTATATAATAACACTACTGAGAATAAAACTTTAAATTTGGATAATATTACATTAGCTAACGGGAGTCTTGTTTATTATCCGGTATTAACGCGAAATCAAAAGTTTTATGATTTTGGATCTCCATATAATGAAGGCGATTTGCTTTTTCCACAGGTAAGTAAAGACGCAACAATTGCTTTTGAAATTCCAAGAAGTACGAATACTAGAAACTTTGCATTACGAGTTCAATATGGACTTGATACATCAGGAAGTAAGGTTTTAACAAAATATAGAAAATTTGATGTGAGTACGACAGAAGTTGATAAGGATTCAACGTTAATTAAAACTAATATAAATGAAACAATTAATACAAATGTTGTATCGCAAAATCCTTTCAATTTAACTATTACAGGATATTCTATTCTTGATTCATTTGATAATAGATATATTGTTTGTAAAAGTTTAAATGCCTGTAATCCTTTATCAAATGTGATTAGACCTGTTAGATCCAATAGCGAAACTATGCTAGTAATTGATTATAAGGGAACAATGTATGATGATGCTAAATTTACTAAAACATTTAATACTTATAATAAAATATTTGAAAATTATTGTACTGTAAAATATAAAGTATTTAATAGGGACTATAGCATTAAAGCTAATGTTGTTGCCAATAGTGATGTTGAAGGTAAGATATTTATCACGATGGATAGAAATTTAGTTAATGCATCTTCCATATCATTACTATTTGAATTTAGAGATAATAAGTTTGAAGTACCTTTATTAAATAAGAGTTTAACATAAAAAATATCACTTCTATTTTAAAGTGATATTTTTTAATTCTTCAAATAAGTTTAAACGGGATGAAGTAAATACAGTTGATGTATCATTATTGTTTATCATGTTTATAATATCATCTATTTTAAACCATTTAACTTCGGTTAATTCTTCTTTTTGGGTAATAAACTCGGAAGCTTTTTTATTACATTTTAGATAATAAAAATGAGTTAAATGTGAGTTAGTATCGTCTATAAATGTTTCAAAGTTTCCAAAAGGTGTTAGATCACTTTCTAAAACATCAATTCCAATTTCCTCATGTATTTCTCTAATAGCTGCTTCTATTAATGTTTCACCCGTATCAACATGTCCAGCACATAATCCCCATTTGTTTGGACTATATCTTTTGTTAGGACTTCTTTTCTCTAATAAAATCTCTCCATTATTATTTATTATAAATACTCCAATTTCGTTATGTAAAAAATTTTTGTTATGAACATCATCTTTATCCATTACTTCACCAGTTGGAATTCCATTTTTATCTACAATATCTATAAGTTCCATAAAATCACCAATCTAATAATATTTTATCATAATTCTTGGCATATTGAATTAAATTTTATTCAAGAAAATTAAAACCTTTGTATTGAAATATACTTTTCTTTTAGAATTTTAATTTATTCATTTTTGCTAAACTTCTTTAATGATTCAATTTTAACATTTTGACTTTCTTCATTATCGTCTATATCATCGTCATTCTTATTTTATAAAATAAACTGAAAGTAGAGAAATTTTTTGTTGTTTATATAGTATAATAAATTTAAAGAAAGGAATGAATTTATGGATAATAAAAAATTCGGTAGTCTTATTCTTCAATTAAGAAAAGAAAAAGGATGGACACAACAGGAATTCGCCGATAAGATTTATGTAACCGACAAAGCAGTTAGTAAATGGGAGCGTGGTCTAAGTTTTCCTGACATAGAGTTATTGATTCCCATAGCAGAATTATTTTCTATATCAGTTTTAGAACTACTTAAAGGAGAACGGAATACTGATATTAATTCAAAAAACATTTTGAGTGAAAATGAAATAGTAGTTGAAACACTAAGAAAATCAAAATCAATATTTCAAAAAAAATTTACAATTCCAAAATGGATAAAAGTTATATTGTGTATTTTTATTGCTTGGATATCTTTTTATGTAATTGATTATATTTGTGTTACTAAATATTTTTCAGAACCTATATTTTCAATTACAACTAAATCTAATAAAATTCAAAATGACAATGCTGCTTATATTGAAAAAAAATTTATTGGACTAGGATATAGTATCTATACAAGAGGACAGATGGAAAACAATAAATATACTATACATTATGGAAAAATAAAAATAATAAATATTAAAATAAAAGACTTTTATAAAGGAGTTACACAATAACTCTACCAACAGTCATATATTATTGGACAAATAGTTTAAGTCTCAATTATTGTTTGTTTTTTAACTTTTTAAGAAATAAAAAAGCCCATAAAACGGGCGAATTTTTATTTGGAGGGCCTAGTCGGATTTGAACCAACGATCAGGGAGTTGCAGTCCCATGCCTTACCACTTGGCTATAGACCCATTCATTAACTATATTATTTCGTTTTTCACTTTTTAATTGTACATTAATAACTTCTTCTTGTCAATGAATTATTTTTATATTTATATTATAGTCTATTAAAAATATAGAAAAAAAGAACTTATTTATTTATAAGTTCTTTTTGATAGTTCTCTTAATATTGGTAATTCAGTAATATAAATGTTATCATTTCCTGTTCCTAGATCAATAGTTGGTTTAACTTTTTCTCCGTGATAATCTGTACCACCTGATATAAATAAGTTATAGTAGTCTGCAACACCTTTATAGTATTCTCTTTCTTCTTCACTTAAATTTGGATGAAATATTTCTAATCCTTTTAAATTATTTTTAACCATGTCATCAATTAACTCTTCAAAGTCTTTATGTGAAAGTTCTAGTGAATTTGGATGTGCAAGTACAGGAATACCTTGGGCTTCTGTAATGACTTTTAATACATCATTATAATTATGACCTTTATTTAAATGTCTTGAATTAATAAATGCTTCGATTAAATATTTATCAAATGCTTCTTGAACACCTTCTACATATCCTTCTTTTATTAGAAGTTTAGCAACATCTGGTCTTCCAACATTTTTATCTAAATGCATAATATTATCTATATCTTCTCGATTAAAATATATTCCATTATTTAATAAATAATTTATTATATTCATTAAATTATATTTGTTTATTTCTTTCATCTCTTTTAAGAAATTAAGCAGACTTTCATTTTTATAATCAATTCCAAGTCCTAAAATATGCATTCTTCCTTTTTCCCTTTTTACTGATATTTCAATTCCGGGAATTATTTTAATTCGTTCATCGTCATAGTTAATGTTACTTAATCCTTTTACTGTATCATGATCAGTAATCGCGATTGCTTTAATATTTTTGTTTATAGCTTTTTCAATTACTTCATTTGGGGAATATTGTCCATCTGAGTTATTTGTATGAGTATGCAAATCTATAAGTCTATCATTTTTTAAATAAAAGTTTATTACATTTAGTACTTCATTTGCATATATTCTTTGTTTATCGTTTAAATCAGCTTTTTGGATTTTATCAATTAGTTCATTTATATCTATATAACCAATAATAAATCTTCCTTCTTTTTCCTTTTCTGAGAGTTTTTTTCTTTTTATATTTATGTCAATTTCTTCTTCTGTTGTGAAATAAACAGTCTGAATTTTCTTATCTAGAACTTTATCATCAAGTCTACTCGAATAATTTTTAGCATATGTATTAACAGTTACTAATTCATTTACATTATGTAATGATATTCCTAATTCTTCCTCAATCTCTCTTTTTAAAGTTTCTTCGAAAGTTTCTTCTCCATCAACTTTTCCTCCTGGCAACATAAAGTAACCATTATAGTTCGCTATTAAGATTTTATTATCTTTAATCGATACTAATCTTGCTTTTTTTGTGACTCTGTCATATTTTATTATGTCACCAACATTAATTACCATAATTACACCTTACTTCCTTTATATCTCTTGCATTTTCAATATACCAAATTTTATGATATAATAAAAATATATATTTGTAATGGCTGACATAATTGTTAGTTATATTAGATAGGAGTATTGAAATGAATATCGATTTTGAACTTTATCGTGTATTTAATGAGGTTGCTAATACGGAGAATATTACAGCAGCAGCTGAAAAACTTCATATATCTCAACCTGCGGTTTCTAAGTCAATTAAATCTTTGGAAAGTCAATTGGGTGGTGCTTTATTTGTTAGAACAAAAAGAGGTGTTACGTTAACAGAGGAAGGTAAGGAATTACATAACTATATAAAACTTGCAATTGAACATATTAGGAATGCTGAAAATAAGTTTACTGACATGATTAATCTTAATACTGGACTTATACGTATTGGTATTTCAAGAACTTTAGTAAAAGAATATTTACTTCCATATTTAGAAGAATTTCATAATAATTATCCAAATATTAAAATAGAAATTTATACTAACAAAGCTTCTGAATTAATACCTCAGCTAAGGAATGGATTAATTGATTTAGTTATTGCTAATTTACCAGTTAAAAGGTATAAAGATACAGATGTTTATAATTTAAAGAAAATACAAGATATTTTTGTAGTTAATAAAAACTATAAATTAGAAAGTAAGATTATAGATTTAAAAGATTTAAATAAATTATCTTTGATTTTGCAACCTAAGGGCACAAATACGAGAGATTATTTAGATTCGATAGTTAGCCAATATGATGTGTATTTAGAACCAGAAATGACTCTAGCTAGTTATGGTTTGGTTCAAGATATGACAAAGATTGGTTTTGGTGTTGGATACGTAGTTAAGGAATTCGTTAAGGATGAACTTAAAAGTGGTGAACTAATAGAAGTTAAAACTAATCCTAAAATTCCTAGTAGATATATTGGTTTGATTACTAAGAATGATATTATTCCTTCTTTTGCTACAAATAAATTAATAGAACTCTTAAAAGAGAATATCTAAATTGACAAAAAAATGTGCTTAGACTATAATCTCTTGTGAAAGGAAAGTATTTATGAAGACCTGTGTAGTTATTTATAACCCCAATAGCGGGCATACGATAAAAAAGAGAAACATAAAAAAGTATAAATCAATTATTGAAAACTATGGCTATTCAGTGTCTTTTATTGGTACAGAATACAGAGGACATGCTAAAGAAATTGTAAGCCATATTGGGTATGTTGATTTAGTTATTTCTATGGGTGGAGACGGTACTTTTAATGAAATAGTTCATGGAAATTTATCCCGTAAAAAAAGATTGGTTCTTGCACATATTCCAGTTGGTACAACTAATGATGTTGGGGTAATGTTTGGCTATGGAAAAGATATCGAAAAAAATATTCATCTATGCTTAACTGGAGAAGTAAGAGGAATGGATATACCTCTAATAAATGGAAGACCATTTGTATATGTCGCTGGATTTGGAAAATTTATGAATATTCCATATGACACTCCAAGAGATTTAAAAAAGAAGTATGGACATTTAGCATATATATTGGGTGGAGCAAGAGACTTCTTTTCTCGTACAAAAAACTATATGATAGAGTATGAAGTAAATGGTGAAAAGAAAAATGGATTATATTCTTTTATGCTTATTTCTTCTGCAACCCGTATTGCTGGATTTAATAACTTCTATAAAGATGTTAAATTAGATGATGATACTTTTGAAGTTCTATTTTGTACTTACACAAGAAAAATAGATATTCTAAGAGCAATGGCAATGTTAATAGCGACAGATGCAGAGCATGTAGATGGTTTTGAATCTTATAGAACTGATCATATTAAAATTAAATTTGAAAAGTATCCGAGAAATGCTTGGTGTGTAGATGGTGAAAAGCTTGAAATTAGAACAAAAATATTTGATATTAAAAACGAAATAAATGTTCAAATATTAATTCCTAAATCTAATATACGTAAGTTGTTTGTAAATAAAAAGACTGATTAATCAGTCTTTTTTCTCTTTATATATTTAATTATAGGTGGAGTTATTAAAATTAGCAATGCAATTATTGAACATAAGCAGCCGATTTTAAAATGTGGAATTTTATAGACGAATTTAATTTTGTGATTTCCTTTCTCTCCTTTTATTGAAAGTAAGGCATCAGCTAACGCATAAGTTTTGGCTTCTTTTCCATCTATATAAACATGCCATCCCTCATCGTATGGAATTGATGTATATATATCCATGTTATCTTCTAAGTAAATATTTCCCTCAATTGTATGTTCTTTAAATGATGTTATATCTAGTTTATTATTTTTAAGTATTGAAACTGACTTACTAAAACTATCATGATCAATGTAATAAAGGTTAAATCCTTTAGAATAGTAATTTTTATAAATAACATAAAAAGTTATTTCGTCTTCTCCTGAATTAATGTTAATAACTTTTCTTTCTTCATAAGAATCCATATAAGTATAGTTTACTTCTTCTGGATATTGTGAGAAATCTATATCTTCAGAATCTTTATAGTATAAACAATCTCCGACAATCATTGAGTCTACTGTGTAGTCTCTTGAGTAATAGTATAAATTATCTCCTGGGTTTTCAAATTTATATTTTAAAATAGAAGTTTCACCATCATTATAGATTTCATCAACACTATTTAAGTGTGCTTCTTTGAGGACATCTTTTATTCCAGTAGTTTTTTCGATGAAATCATTTTGGACAATGAATGGATTTGAGTGAGAATGATTCCAATTATTTACATCTTTATTTACTCCAAAACCTAAGCCAACATTATAAGTGAATTCATTAGCTGTTTCTTCAATTGTTTTAACTTCAATATATCTTTTATAATCATTTGTATCACCAATGAAATATTTTATATCAAACATTAAGTCATATATTGGTGTAGATTGAACATAAGAATAACTATTAATTTCATTCCCTGGTATACCTAAATTATTTTGTAATATTGCCATTGATTCATAAGCCATTGATGAGAATGATGTAACTCCATAATAGTTATACCAACTTGAATCATTAAGAGTCATCATATTGGTATTTTCTATTCGATAAAATAATTCGTCATCTTGAGAAGATACAGCATTTAAAAGTGCTACAGTATCATTATAATCTGAATAGAATAGATTCATATCTTGAGTTATATCCCAGTTATAATTTATAGAAACTATAACATCGATACATGCTACTGCACATAAGGCTAGATAGAATAATGTTTTCATATTATTAAGGAAATAAATTCCAGAATAGAAAATAAAATATAAAGTTAAGATTATCATATTTATATAAATCATATTTGTTGATAAATCCGCCCAATCGTCTTGAGATATTGATAGAAGAAGTATCATTAAAAATAAATATGCTAAAGCAAGTATTGGAAATTTTATTTTCTTTATATTAATAAGTCCATAAGCAGCTATTATAACAAGTGCAAATGAATATAGGAATGAATATCTATATGGTAAGTCATTTGGAACATGGAATGCATGCAGTATATAATCAAGTTGAGGTATAAAGAAAGCGGAAGCTAAAACACCTATTAGTATTATATAAGTAATTTTATTTTTCATAGGTATTTCTAAGTTAATTAAATAAGCAAGTAAGAGAGCTATACTTAATATTCCGCAAGAAACATTTGGGTTAGTAATATCATCACTTGCAAATACAGTTGTATGAACGCCTGTTAAATGTCCTTTTAAAAAGTCGATTGGCTCAAAGTCATAGTATTGACTTGTTGGAATAGTTCCACCAGTAGCAGAGATTGAAGACATTGATGAAAACATTGGAATAAGTAAGAAGAAAGTGAGCATTCCTCCTAAGAGAGATGCACAGCCAAATGTTAAGGAATTTTTAATCCATTTGGTAATTTCTTCTTTTATACATCCTTTTTTTAGTTTCATTTTATAGGTATTATAAATTAAAAAATATACTACTGCAAATATACAAATCATGTAACCAATAAAGTAATTTGCAATTAACATAATGCTTAATAAGATAGTATAACTTTTCCATTTTTGTTTATTAACTATGTTTTCAATACCTAAAGTAATTAAGGGTAAGAATACTAACCCATCTAGCCACATTATATTCCAATAATATGCTGAAAAATAAGCTTGAAAAGCGTAAATAATACTGAGAGGTATTAAGAATAACTCTTTTGTTTTAAATTTTTTACTTAAGTAATAGACACAAGATACTGCAGAAGCAACTGCTTTAAGACCAATAATAACTGAAAAAGATGTAAGAACTCCTTCTTTAGTAAAAAGTAACATTATTATATTAAAAGGACTTGATAAATAATTTAAGAAATTTCTAAAGAAAGGTAAGCCCATTGCCATATTAAATGAATAAATAAAATTACTATGATTATGGATTCTATCGAAAAGTTCTCCCATCATTGGGCCATATTGATGATAAAAATCTACACATAAAAGAGATCTATTCCCAAAAGGAGTTACATTATTTAATTTATATAAGACACTTATTACTATTAGTGCAATTAAAAATGTACATATGTATAGTTTATTGTTTTTAAATTTATTTATAATTTTCTCTTTCATAACTTCACCTTTATTATATTATACAAGATATTTTTGACAATTGCTTTATTTTTTCTTTTTATATTTTGTTTTAGGTGTATATTTAATCAAAAAGAGCAAAATATTTATATTAAATTACTTGAATATGTAATATGTAATGTTGTTAATTATTCCTACTTTAGATTTTTTCTTGCAAAATCGTTAAATATGGTGTATTATTTAGTAGTTATTGAAAAGGGAAGTGAAATTATGGATAAAATAATTAACATAGCAGTAGTAGCTCACGTTGATGCTGGTAAATCAACTTTAGTAGATGCACTACTTCAACAAAATGGTGTGTTTAATGAACATGATGAAGTAGTAGAACAAGTGATGGATTCAAATGATATAGAAAGAGAAAGAGGAATCACAATTTATTCAAAGAATTGTGCAATTCGTTATAAAGATTATAAAATTAATATTGTTGATACTCCTGGACATGCTGATTTTTCATCAGAAGTTGAAAGAGTTATTAAAACTGTTGATACAGTAGTTTTACTAGTTGATTCAGTTGAAGGAGTAATGCCACAAACTAGATTTGTACTTAAAAAAGCTTTAGAGCAAAATTTAAGACCAATTCTTTTTATTAATAAAATAGATAAAAAAGATGCTCGTATTGAAGAAGTAGTAAATATGACTTTTGATTGTTTTGTTGAACTTAATGCAACTGATGAACAATTAGATTTCCCAATTGTTTATGGTATAGCAAAACAAGGAATTGCAACACTTGATCCAACTGATTTAGGAGAAGAAAACATTAAACCATTACTTGAAACTATACTTTCACAAGTTAGACCTTATGAAGGTAACGAATCTGATGATTTACAATTACAAATATCAAATCTTGCATATGATGAATATATTGGTAGATTAGGTATTGGTAGAATTACAAAGGGTAAAATTAAAAATAATGAAATGGTAACATTAGTTAAAAATAATGGAGAAGAAACAACATTTAAAATTAGTAAATTATTTGTTAATGAAGGATTAGAAAAGCGTGAAAAGAATGAAGCTTATTATGGAGATATAGTTACTGTTGCAGGCTGTAATCATATTTCAATTGGTGACACAATTTGTACACACGGTAAACCAAACCCACTTCCTCCAATTGAGATTGAACATCCAACATTATCAATGAACTTCCTTGTTAATAATGGACCTTTTGCTGGTAAGAGTGGTAAATTCTTAACTACTCGTCATATTAAAGAAAGACTTGAAAAAGAGTTAGAGACTAATGTTGGACTTGAAGTTGAAGAGCTTCCTGGAAGTGATGGATTTAAAGTATCCGGTAGAGGAGAATTACATTTATCCATTTTACTTGAAAATATGAGACGTGAAGGATACGAATTATGTGTATCTAAACCAACTGTTTTAATGCAAGAAATTGATGGTAAAAAATGTGAACCATTTGAAACAGTTATAATTAATACGCCAAGTGAATACGCTTCAACTATTATATCTGATTTACAAGAAAGAAAAGGACTACTTATGAGTATGGTTTCAGGTGATGATAATTATACTCATCTAGAGTTTAGTGCACCAACTAGAGGACTAATTGGTTATCGTTCGGCTTTTATAACTAATACTAAGGGTGAAGGTATAATGGTTAGATCTTTTGATCAATATAAGCCATATGCCGGTGAACTTACAACTCGTAAAAATGGTGTACTTGTATCTATGGAATCTGGTAAGACTTTAGGATTCTCTTTATATAACTTACAAGATAGAGGTCAAATGATTGTTGGACCTGCAGTTGACGTTTATGTTGGTATGATTATTGGTATTCACAATCGTGATAATGATTTAAATGTTAATCCATGTAAGAATAAACAACTTACAAATACTCGTGCATCAGGTTCTGATGATGCAATAGCTTTAATTAAACCTAGAACATTTACTCTTGAAGAAGCTTTAGAATTCATTGAAGATGATGAATATGTTGAAATTACACCAGATGATATTAGACTTAGAAAAGCTATTCTTGATCCAAATGAAAGATTTAGAATTAATAGAAAATAGTAATTTGCTATTTTCTATTTTTTTTGCTAGAATAGCACTCATTAAGAAGAGGATTTATTATGAATCAAGTTGAATTTATAAAAATGGACTTTTATGGTAAATTGGATTATATGCTAGGAATATGCGGAGATGCACATCGAGGTTTAAAAGGAATTGTTAATGAAGACAACGTGTGGAATTATATTAAAGAAGTATGTAATAGACTTCTTGTTGAGTTTGCAGTTTTTAGTGAAGACATTGATTTTTCTAATGAGAGTAATTTTAAAAACTCCTATACTCGTTTTAGATCCAGTATTTCTAATGTTACGGAGATTGCTACACTTATAAAAAATGGGGAAGCTAATTATAATTATCTAGTAAGAATTTTAGAGACCTTAATTACCATAATTGAAGCAAATACACCTAGTGATGTTAGAATGGCAAGAATGTTTAAAACCTTACTTGATAATAAGACATATTTTTCTGAACAAATTGGTGTAGATGAAGATGAAGTAGAAAGAGTGCTTTTAGGGATGTTATCTAATATCGATGTAATAAAATCAACTATAAAGAATGGAAGTTCATCTATTAAACAAGAAAGATAAATAATATTTTAAAAGGAAGTTTTATATGAGAAAAAATATAGTTACAGCATTAAAAAAATATAAAAGAGAAGTTTTATTTAATAGTGCAGAAACCGAAAATAAGATAAGGGAGTTTGATCCAGCTATTTATGATAATTTACGTAATAGCATTTATGTTGTTTTGCCTTCTATAATTTATATTAAATATAATCGACCATTAACTCCTCCAGGCAATTGTATGGAAAGATCTTTTATTTTAAGTACAGCGATACCAAATTCATATGTTGCTTATGGAGATGCAGCTGATATTGGTATTCATTATTGGGTTGAGTGTGATGGTGTATGTTATGATCCTACTAGTTTATTTGAATATGATAAAGAAGTATATTACAAATTAAATAACATAAGGAATGTAGATATCATTACTCGAGAAGAACTTGATGGTTTGGGTTTTATTAAATACTGTAGAGAAAAAAGTTTTGATGATTTTAAAACCGATCCAGCTTTAAAAGATCAATTAGATGCAATTTTAACCATTGTTTTAAATGGAGTAGACTATAGAGACAATCCGGAATATAAATCTGAGATAGATACATTTATTAATAAAATAGGGTATCAAAAAATGCGATAAATCACTTTATCTATACTTGTTTTTTATGATATATTTATTATAGAGGTATAGTATGAAGAAGTTAAATTTTAACATAACTTTTTTTAAAGATGTATTGTTTAACGAATTAGTGCATTTTAAATGCCTTTTTTTTAGTAAAATTGCATTTTGTTTAGGAGTTAGTTTAAATGCTTTTTCTTTTATTATATCTACGTTTACTGGTCTTCCTTTCTTTTATAATTTGTATGAATCATTAAGATTATTTAATTTAGTGATAATTACTTGTATTCTTGCCATTAGACATCGAGTAAATATAAATGATTTTAATATAGCAAAAGAATTATCAAGAATGGACTCTGAAAATGATTTAGTAGCAGACATTCAAAAAATAGAAATAGTACCAAAGAATTTTATGCTTTATGATGATATGCCCTTAACTTTATTAAAAAAAGTATATAAGGAAGGTGCTTATATATTAATAACTACAAGGGTATCTGAATATACTTTTTATGTTCAAAAAGGAGACGTTTATTTGGTTGATGATTTAGATACATTAAGTGAAGTAAAGACTTTAAAGTTATCTAGAGAGATCATCTAATCTATCTTCTAGTTTTTTTATCATGTCTTTTAATTCTTGAATTGTTTTTTTATCTTCCTTAATGCAATTAATTATGACGTCATTATTGTTATTTGAGGAATTATTGTTGTTATTCGAGTTTGCCTCTATTTTGTTTTGAATAGCTTGAGCAATTGCTGCATTACCATCAAGTATTTGTCCAATTGTCATTAACCAGTTTCCTACAGCGTTTTGATCATCTACAGATAGTTCTTCTATTAAGATATAACCAATTATTAATGCTGCTAGTGTATATGTTTTAGAATTATAAAGGAATGAGTCATATTTCATATTAAAGTATATAAAAAAGAGTATTTATTTATACTCTTTATTCTTTATTAAATTCATCTTCAATGAAACTTGTTTTAATAAGTTTTTTAAATATTCTTTCACTACAGATCAAATCAAATTCTCCAATGTATTCATATATTTTTGTATCGAAGCGAGTTTTAAAATAATTTAATCCTTGATAGTTTGAAGTTTCATCAAAAACACCAGTAACACCGCCAATATCACAGAATGAGAAAAATTCTTTATATCTCTCTATTATTAAGTAGTGTAATAAGTGATTTGGATTTTCTTTTTTATAATTATTATCATATCCACTTGCTATAATTGATACACGATTTCTGTGTTTTACAACTAGAGCACCTGCAATACTTACTTCAGGATGTTTTTTTAATTCTTCCGTTGCATAAATAATTCTTGATTTTAAGCTTTCAGCTTTTCTGTCAGAATTCATTTTTGCTGCAACAAATCTTCTTTCTCCTGGATTTTCTTGTAACATTCTTTTCCAATAATCATTAATAACTTCTTCTTCATCATATTGTTTTCTTACATTATTTAAATATTTTTGAAAATCTATTTTTAAGAAGACTAAATCTATTGAATTATCTTTTGAAAATACTTGATACATATTCCTGTAGTAGGAAATAGGTCTTTTGGATTTGTTCTTTGTAAAATCATATAATGTATTTATATCTTTAGCATTACCTACAGTTAGGTATAATCCTCTTTTTAATCCCTTATTTATTTTTTTTCTAAAATTCCTATTAACATTTGCAAGATTAAATTGTTTTAGATTTATATAAGCATTAAATTTTGGCATCATTAAGTTAAATTCTTTTAATTCAACTCTTCTTTTTACATTATAAGCTTTCAAATCATCTATAATACGTACATTTCCATTATAATTCATGACAAGTTTATTATTTAAAGTTGTTTCTCCAATTATTATTTCAGGGTTAAATTTAATAAATATAAAATCTTTTTTCTTATAATAATCAGTTAATAATTCTAAAAAAGTTTTTAATAATTCTTTATCATAGTAATTGATTAAGAATCCTTTAGGAGAATAGCCATATTTTATATTTCCCTTAATCCCTTTAGTTAATATAAGTGCTGCTGCTTGAATTCTGTTACTATCATCAATCATTCCGATATAATCATATGAATAACCATAATCTGTCATAACTAAGGCATATTTACTTGCTTCACAATAATTACTAAGTGGATGTGCTTTAGCGTATTCATCAAATTCAATATTACTTAATTCAACTATTTTCATTTTGGCCCCTCCTTACTATGAAAATTATAACATAAATTATTTTTAAATTAACCTATTTTATTTATACTTGCCTATTTTTTACAATTGTTTTATACTTATAATTATGTTGATTTTTAAGTACTTTATGTAAATTACTTGAAAATATTATAAATATATGGTAAATTATGGACTAGAAATCAGGTGACTTTTATGTTAGAAACTATTTTAATTGTTGTATCTGTTCTTATAATTGTATTAGTATTACTTCAAAGTAATAAGGCTCAAGCAGGTGGACAAATAATTTCAGGAGGTAACGCTGAGTTATTTCAAAACCAAAAAGAAAGAGGAGCAGAGTTACTTATAAGTAGAATTACTTTAATATTAGGAATTTTATTCTTTGTAATATCTTTAGTATTATACTTAAAATAATGTTAAATTAAGTATAGGAAGTACATTTTTATGTACTTTTTTATTTTTTATAAACTTTTAAATGTTATAATAATTATGGTGAAGAATAATGAGAGATAAAATACTTGAATTACTTGAAGGGGAATTTAGTGCACTTGATGTAATGACTATTAATGATAAACTTGAGTTAACTACAGTTGATGAGTTAAGAGATTTAGAATATGAACTAGATTTATTAGTTAAAGAACAAATTGTTTATTTAACTAATAAAAATAGATATATCTTATATAGCAAATGTCCTGATTTTAAAAAAGGTAAAATGCAAATCAATAAAAGCGGAAATGGTTTTTTAATACTAGATGATGAAGATGATATTTTTATTGATAGAGATAATGTAGGATATGCTTTAAATGGTGATATTGTTTTAGTTAAAATACTTTCTAATAATGGTAAAAAAAGAGAAGGTATGGTAATAAAAATTTTAAAGAGAGATATTAATAATATAGTAGGTATTATTAAAAGTGATGGAACTAGTATTTATTTTGAGCCGGAGGATAAGAAGTTAAATATTAATTTAACAGTAGATGCTAATAGTTTAAAGTCTTGTGTTGAAGGAGAAATTGTCGTTGTATCACTTGTTGATGATTTGGGAAAAAATAGATATATTGGAGAAGTTAGTAGACACATTTGTCATAAAGATGATCCTGCTGTTGATATTTTGACGATTGCTGCAAATTATGAAATATATTCTGATTTTCCTGATGAGGTGATTAAGGAAGCTAATGATTTACCGGATGAATTAGATGAAGAAACTTTAGAAAGAGAACTTAAATATCGTCATGATTTAAGAGATGATGTAATTGTAACAATAGATGGAGTAGATACTAAAGATATAGATGATGCTATTTCAGTTGCAAAAGTCGATGATTTGTATCGTTTACGTGTTTCAATTGCTGATGTATCTTTTTATGTTAAAGAGGGTTCTCCTTTAGATTTAGAAGCTTTAAGAAGAGGAACTTCTTCTTATCTTGCTTATTCAGTTTTACCAATGCTTCCTCATAAATTATCTAATGGTATATGTTCTTTAAATCCAAATGTTAATCGTCTTGCATTAACTTGTGAAATGTATATCAATAAAAAAGGTAATGTAGTGGAATCTAGTATATTTCCATCTATTATTAAGTCTTCTAAAAAGATGAATTATGACTCAGTAAATCATGTGCTTGAAAATGATATTATTGATCCAGGGTATGAAGATTACGCTGATAATTTAAAATTAATGCAAGAACTTGCTCATATTATACGTGCTGAAAGAGTAGGAAGAGGTGCATCTGATTTTGACATGGATGAAATAAAGATTAAATGTGATGATACTGGAAAAGCAATAGATGTTTTAAAGGTATATCGCGGAGAGGGAGAAAAACTAATTGAAGACTTCATGGTAAAAGCTAATGAAACAGTAGCTGGTACTTTATTTAAAATGGATTTACCTTCTGTTTATCGTGTTCATGGTACTCCTGTTGCAGAAAAAGTTCAATCATTTGTTAATTTCTGCCGTAATTTTGGAATTCAAATAAAGGGTAAATTTAGTGATATTACTAATCCTAAAATGTTTCAAAGTTTATTAAATCAAATTAATGTTGATGAAAAACAAAATAATATTATTAAGTCTTTGGCTTTAAGAAGTATGCCTAAAGCCTTTTATGGTCCTGATAATATTGGGCATTTTGGTTTAGCTGTTGTTCCTCCACATACATCTTATACACATTTTACTTCTCCAATTAGGCGTTATCCAGATCTTTTAATTCATAGATTAGTATGGACTTACTTAATTAATGGAAAAACAGATAGCGATACTAAGAGTTACTGGGCTTCACAACTTCCAGGTTTATGCGATCAAGCAAGTAATCGTGAACTTGCAGCAGTTGAAGCTGAAAGAGCTGTTGATAAGATGAAGATGGCTGAATATATGGAAAGTCATGTTGGTGAAGAGTACGAAGCAATTATCTCGGGTGTCACTGGTTATGGTGTTTTTGTTCAACTTGATAATCTAGTTGAAGGACTTGTATCAATTGACTTCCTTGATGGGCATAATTTTCAGTATGTTGAAGAGACTAGTTCACTTGTTGATCCAAAATCAAAGAAATGTTATAAATTGGGAGATTATTTGAAGGTTAGATGTATAGGCGCAAGTAAAGCTGCATCAACAGTTGACTTTGAACTTGTAAAAGAAGATAATAAAGAACAAGAAGAAAAAGAAACAACAAGAAGGAAGAAAAATGGTAGAAATAAGAAATAAAAAAGCTTACTTTGATTATTTTGTATTAAAGGAAATCGAAACAGGTATAGTTTTAAAAGGCACAGAAATAAAATCTATTAGAAAAGGTAGTGCTAATTTAAAAGATACATTCGCCCGAATTAAGAATGATGAAGTTTATGTTATCAATATGTATATAGCAAAGTACGAAGAAGGCAATAGATTTAATCATGATGAAAGAAGAAGTAGGAAACTTTTGCTTCATAAAAAAGAAATAAAAAAGTTAGCTGAAGAGATAAAGCTAAATGGTTATTCATTAGTTCCCTTAAAGATGTATTTTAAAAAAGATAAGGTAAAAGTTCTCTTAGGATTATGTAAGGGTAAGAAATTATATGATAAAAGAGAAACTATTAAGGAAAGAGATTTATCAAGAGCAAGAAAAGACATTTATTAATGTCTTTTTTTATTATTTTGAAAAAAATTTTAGGTATACGACACGATTCGACAAATTTTTATCTTTTAGTGTTTTATAATGGGCTTGTATTTTGAAGGAAAAGAGGTGTAAATATGACTGGTAAAGTTAAATGGTTTAACAATGAAAAAGGTTATGGTTTCATTGAATGCCCTAACCTAGATGATATTTTTGTTCATTATTCTGCAATAAGCATGGATGGATTTAAAACATTAAATCAAGGTGATGAAGTATCTTTTAAACTTATTGAAACAATAAAAGGTCTTCAAGCAATTGAAGTTGTAGCTAAAGTTGCTGAATATTCAATGTAATTTTGCTTGAACTAGTTAGTTATTCCTTGATATAATAAAGCTAGGAAGGTGATATTCGTGAATATTAATATTCGTGGAGACAAAATTGAAGTTACAGATTCAATTAAAAATTATGTTAAGGAGAAATTAGATCGTTTAGATAAATACTTTGATGAACCAAGTTCAATTGATGCTCATGTCTTAATTCGCGTGAGAAATGGAATTGAAGTAATTGAAGTTACTATACCTACAGGTAAATATACATTAAGAGCAGAAGAAAAAAATGAAGATTTATATGCTGCTATCGATTTAGTTATAGATGTTTTAGAAAGACAAATCAGAAAGAATAAAACAAAGTTAAATAAAAAAAGAAATGAAGAACCATTTGGTTTTGCAACTATTGAAAGTGATGATGAAGAATCAACTGATGTAATAGTTAAAAGAAAAGATATTTCTTCTAAACCTATGAGTGAAGAAGAAGCTATTTTACAAATGGATTTATTAGGACATGACTTTTTCTTATTTAAAAATGTTGATGAAGAATGTATTTCTTTAATCTATAAGAGAAAAGAAGGAAACTACGGAATCATTAATAGTAGATAAACTAAGAGCATTAGCTCTTTTTTTCTTGTGTTTTAAGGCATTATAGTTTAGAATATGTACTCAAGAAGGAGTCTTTAATATGTTAGATACAACGAAGTGTGTAATTAATAATCTTAATCAGTTTAAATATTTAAAAAATAGAGATCGTGTTCATTTAAAAAAAATCGAAGTTAGTGATGGGGAAAGCAATAATATTAGAACAACTGATGGTACTTTAAATAGAATTAATTATTTAGAGACGGATAATAGAGTTAGTAACTTACATGTGTTTATAAAGAATTATGCTAAACTTAGATGGAGAAGATTTTGGTTTATTTCTTTACCAGCAATGTTATCTGTTTTATCTATTGCGTCTTTTTTTCCGCCAAAAAGGATTCCAACTACGAAAGAATTACCAGCATACGAAAAGGTATGTACTACTTATAATTCTAATTATGGAGAAGTAGAAGAAAGAAGCACTGGCTATGTTGTTGATAAAGGAATTGGGACTTATGTTTTAAAAGATGATAAACAGGCCTTAAAAAATGACAGTATTAAAGATACAATTAGATTGCAGATATATAATGAAGATGATTATATAAATGCTTTAATTGATATTAATTCTAAAGATTTACTTTCTGTTAATGAAATTTATACTGGGGATCATTATGATTTTATAGATTATACGGAGATGAATTTTACTGATGCTGGAAATAATTATGATGCTTTATATGATAAATTAGTTAAACTAGTTAAAGATTCATCTTGGTTATCTGAAGATGGCTTAGAGATGCTAGAAAATTTAAATGAAGATGATAAAAAAACAGTTATCATAGAAATTGAAAAGTATATTGATTTAGGTGATATTAAAGTTGGAGTTACCAAGTCAAAAACACTGTTTAAAGTAATTGTTATCTTTATGTTAGTAATTAGTGGAATAGTTGATATCTTTTATTATGATGATAAGAAAGAAAAAGCCTTTGAGTTCGTTACTCTTTTACATGAAAATGGAAGGCTTTATGAAGAGTATAATAGAACAGTAAATTTGTTCTTTCAAGCTGTTAAATATAAAGAAGCTTTTTTAGCTGCTGAAAGAGAAAGAATTCTTTTATTAAATAAAGAAATAAATGAAAATGTTGCTTCAAATGAATCTTCTAAATTGCTTACAGGTTATGAAAAAAAATTAATTAAGCGAGCTAAAGTTGAAGATGCACGAGCTAGTATGTATATGGGAAAGAACTAAGCTAGAAAAGGTGGTATTTTATGTTAGATACAACAAAAACAATTATAAATAATTTAAATCAGTTTAAATTTCTAAAAAATATTGATAGAGTTACTCTTGAAAAGGAAACGAGTACTGAAACTAATAATATAGTTAATGAGAGTGGATCAAAAGACAAAATAATGAAATTGCAAGGAGATATGAGAGTTAGTAATCTTAAAACTTTTGCAGGTAATTATTTTACTTTAAGAGCATATAGATTTGTTGTAGTTACTCTTCCTGCTTTATTATCTGCTGCAGCTATTTGGCTTGTACAAACTCCTTCTAGAGTTGATAAAAATGATACTGCGCATTATTATGTTAGAAATGAAACTATTTATGATTCTGATGCTGGTGTTAGTACTACTATAAAAGATACTTATGATTTAGGCGATTCTGGTGAATTTTTTGGGCATCAATTAGTGCAGCCAGAAAATGGGGAAGTAATTACTTATGCTAGTAATAAGATTTTAATTGAATATCATAATGGTGAAAAGTGTTTAACTGCTGATTTAAAAATTGATGGTAATGGTGAAATGACTGTTTCATCAGCTGATGTTGTTAATAACTATATTGATATTAACAATAATGATGGTTTAAATTTTCAAGATGAAAATGATGATGAATATGTATCTTTATTTGATCGTGCTCTTGCAATTATTGAGGAATCATCATCATTAAGCAAGGACGAAAAAGAACTATTGGACTCAATTACAAATAGTGAAAAGCAGAGTATTATTTTAAATATAGTTACTTATCAAGATAAAGGAAATGTTGAAGTAATACTTTCAAAAACTAGAATTCCTAGAAAGGTTATTTTAGGACTTATTGCATTTATCTATGATGTTTTACTTATTGCTTCATATAATTATAGAAAAGAAGAGTTTGGAACAACTTGTTTAGACCACAAAAATGGAACCCTTGTTACAGAAAGAGATGTATATGATGGCAGTGTTTGGTTCTCGGCATTAAAAATGAAAGAAGCATTTTTAGCAGCTGAAAAAGAAAGAATATTGTTATTGAATAAGGAAATTGTGGAAAACGTTAGAGAATCGGATCGTAATAAATTATTAACTTCATATGAAAAAAAATTAATAAAAAAAGCAGGGAAAAAATTAGACAGATAATTAACTCATCTGTCTTTTTTCTTGCATATTTATAGTATTTTAGGTAGAATAACTTTTTGTAATGAGGTGTTATTATGTTATCAACATTAAAAGCTGTTATTAATAATAAAAGAAAATACAACTATTTAAAAAATCGTGATAGAGTAAACTTGAAAAGAATTAGTGATACTAAAGAGGATACAAATAATGTTGTTTATGATAAAGGTTCTAGAATTAAAATAGATCAATTAGAAGAAAATGTGAGAACTTCAAATTTATCTGTCTTTCTTCCTAATTATTTAAGCATTCGTAAGTATAGATTCTTATTTGTTAGTTTGCCAGCAATTCTTATATCTTCTTCTCTTTATTCTTATACCACTTTAAAAGATATTAAGTTTGATAAAAAAGTACCTAGATATACTAAGGAAACAACTTTATATAATCCAGATAATGGTGAATGTAAAACAAGCGATTATGTTTGTGTTTTAAATGATTTAGAAGATCTTTTAAATTGTACTGTTAGTGAACCTGATGGTTTATGTGCAGTTAGTAGAGTTGATATTAATGATACATATGAAATTAAAATAAATACTGATGATACCTATTTAGAAGCATCGTTAGTTAGAAAAGAAGATGGAGAACTTCAAGCTAAGTCTTTTTCATCTGTTTCCAATTATATTCCTAAAGATAATGGAGATACCGAAGAATTTGAAGAGATAGATGATAATCAAGAATATGTAGAACTATATGATAGACTAATTAAAACATTAAATGATTCAAGATTACTTACAAAAAACGATAGAGATATTTTATCTTCATTAGATGCATCTCAAAAAAAAGAAGTTTTAATTACAATAATTAAATATGAAAATCCGGAAGATATTGATGTTGTTTTATCTAAAAAACTTTTCAATGCTAAAATAATCTATTCTGTATTAGTGCTTGCTTACTGTATTTATGTTGCTTTTGGTTATTATTCTAGAAAATCTGCTTATTCTGTTTATAATTACAAAATTACAAATGGTCGTTTAATTGAAGAAAATGAAAGACGCGCACCAGGGAATCTATTTTACGAATCACTTATTTTAAAAGAATCATTTTTAGCTGCTGAAAGAGAAAGAATACTTCTTTTATGGGATGAAATAAAAAAGAATGTAGACTTGAAGGACCAAGGTAAAATGCTTACTAAATATGAAAAAAAGTTAATTAAGAAAGAAACTTTAGAAAAAGTACCTAATAAATAGGATATTTTTCACCATAATATGTATAATTTATGGCTTTTTTTACATGTTTTATGTTATAATGTTATATACGGAGGGTAAATACTATGGGATTATTAAAAAATTTAGTAGATACTGAATATAAAGAATTAAAAAGATTTAAAAAAATAGCTGATAAGATAGTAGCTTTAGATGATAAATACACTTCTATGAGTGATGAAGATTTAGCTGCTACTACAGATAAGTTAAAAGCACAACTAGAAGCTGGGAAGACTATTAATGATGAAGAAATAATTGTTACTGCTTTTGCTGCAGCTAGAGAGGTTGCTTATAGACAAATAGGTGAAAAACCTTACTATGTTCAATTATTAGGTGGTTTAGCATTACACTACGGTAATATTGCTGAGTTAAAAACTGGTGAAGGTAAAACTTTAACAACTATATTACCTGCGTATTTAAATGCTTTAACTGGCAAAGGTGTTCATGTTGTTACGGTTAATGAATACTTAACTGAACGTAATGCTGAATGGATGAGACCAATCTATGAATTCTTAGGTTTAACTGTAGGAGTTAACTTACATGAAATGGCTCCAGAAGAAAAGAGAAAAGTGTATGCATGTGATATAACTTACTCAACTAATAATGAAGTTGGTTTTGACTATCTAAGAGATAACATGGTTGTAAGAAAAGAAGACAGAGTTTTAAGAAAACTTAACTATGTTATTCTAGACGAGGTAGACTCAATTTTAATAGATGAAGCTCGTACTCCTTTAATTATAAGTGGTGGTAAAGTTAATTCAGCTAATCTTTATCGTGAAGCTGATAAAGCTGTTAAATCTTTAACAGAAGAAGATGACTATACAGTTGATGCTAAGACTAAATCAGTTATGTTAACTGAAGATGGTTCTAAGAAGATTGAAAAGTTCTTTAAGTTGAATAACTTATATGATGAAGGTAATACTGCACTAGTGCACCATATCAATCAAGCACTAAAAGCAAATTATGGAATGAAACTTGATGTTGACTATGTTGTTGATGGAGAGCAAAAAATTGTTATAGTTGACCCATTTACAGGTCGTTTAATGCAAGGAAGACAATTTAGTGATGGATTACATCAAGCTATTGAAGCTAAAGAGGGAGTTAAGATTAATGAAGAAACTCGCACTATGGCTACAATAACATTCCAAAATTTATTCAGAATGTATGCAAAAATATCTGGTATGACAGGTACAGCTAAAACTGAAGAAGAAGAATTTAGGGATATTTATAACATGTATGTTATTCAAATTCCTACAAATAAACCTTGTATAAGAAAAGATATGTCAGATATCATGTATGCTACTGAATCAGCTAAATTTAAAAATATTGTTGAATTCATAAAGCAAGTACATGAAACTGGACAACCAATACTAGTTGGTACAATATCTGTTGAAAACAATGAAAGATTATCGAGAATGCTTGAAAAAGCAGGAATTAAGCATGAAGTATTAAATGCAAAGAATCATGCAAGAGAAGCTGAGATTATTGCTAAGGCTGGTGAAAAAGGTGCTGTTACTATAGCAACTAATATGGCTGGTCGTGGTACAGATATTAAGTTAGGTGAAGGTGTAGCTGAACTTGGTGGTTTATGTGTAATTGGTACTGAAAGACATGAATCTCGTCGTATTGATAATCAGTTACGTGGTCGTGCTGGACGTCAAGGAGATCCTGGATATTCTCAATTTTTCATCTCATTTGAAGATGAATTAATGCACAGATTTGGTGCTGATAAAGTAAAAAATATGGTTCAATCTTTAGGATTAGATGATATGCAACAAGTAAGAAGTAAGATGTTTACTAAATCTGTTGAATCTGCTCAAAAGAAAGTTGAAGGAAACAACTATGATATGCGTAAGAACTTACTTGACTATGATAATATAGTTTCTGAACAAAGAAAGATTATTTATGAAAGAAGAAATGAAATCTTAGATTCTGAAGATATTCATCAAATTATTCGTGATATTATATGTGATTATATTGATGAAATTATAGATGCTCATATTGCACCAGAAGGATATCTAACTAATGCCGATATGGAAGGAATATGTGACACAATTAATCATAACTTAATTAAGAAAGAAAAAATCAGACCTGAAGATCTATATGGTAAAAAGGAAGATGATGTATTCGATATCTTAAGCGAAAGAGTAATTGCTGATTATGAAGAAAAGATTGAAGTAGTTCCTGAAGAAATTGTAACAGATTTTGAAAAACATATTTCTTTAAGAGTTATAGATGAAGCATGGGTTAAACATATTGCAGATATGGATCAATTAAGAGAAGGAATTGGTCTTCGTGGATATGGTCAAAATAATCCATTGCAAGCATATGCATTAGAAGGTTATGAAATGTTTGAAGCAATGCAAGATAACATTGATGCATCAATTGCTACATTCCTACTTAAAATGGAAATAAAACAAAACTTTGGCGCTAGACAAATGGAAGGAAACGCTGGAGATGGAAAAGAAAAAGTAAAAAAGACAATAAAGAATGATGCTAAAATTGGTCGTAATGACAAGTGTCCTTGCGGCTCGGGCAAAAAGTACAAAAATTGTTGTGGTAAATAATAATGAAGCCTTTGTGAATAGATGATTTACAAGGCTTTTTTATTATTAAAAGAATATTTTGAAAAGATATTGAAAAGTATTTTGACAATTTTAATTACTATTTTAACTAATTATAATTAAATATTAACTTTAATTATAAAGTTAATAAAATACATTTAAATATGATCTAATTGAACTAATGGATAAATTGTGATTTTTAGAGGAGAAAATAATGAAAGAGGAAGTATATAAATTTTTAAGAACAATTCCTAAAGGCAAAGTAGTAACTTATGGGCAAATAGCAGAATATTTAGGAAATAAAAAATTAGCAAGGGTTGTTGGAAACATTCTGCATAATAATCCAGATAAAGAAAAATATCCGTGCTATAAAGTTGTTGATAGTAAAGGGAATTTATCAAGAAATTTTGCATTTGGAGGGATAGAGAAACAAAAAGAATATCTGGAGAAAGATGACATAATTGTTATAAATTATAAGGTTGACTTAGGTAAGTACAAAGTGCAAATCAAATAAAAAAGTTCAAGAATTTTAATTTGAACTTTTTTATTTAAGGTTAGATAATATATTTAATGTTGCTATTTATTACTACTAATGGTAATTTTTTAGAAAGAGTTTTTTCGTCTTCTTTTGGTTGAATTCCACAAGAAGAATTATAAGTTTTCATCGCGTGTGCCAATAAAGCATATGCTTTTTCTTTTTCATCTTCTATCTTTTCTATACTTTCTAATTCTTGTTCTTCTTCACAAACTAGGTTAGTTTCATTTAATCCATAATCTTCAAGAAGTGATCTTTGTATTTCTTCAGTATAGTATATTGAATCACTTTCGTCTTTGGTTAATTCTTTTCTAACGTTTAATCTTGTTAATAACTCCTGAAGATGTCTTACTTTATCATTATATTCTCCTAACCATATTGAACTAGGACCACCATAGACAATTTCTAATGGATCATCAATACCTTCATTTTCATGATATGGACATTTTTCACTATATAATATTGTTAATTTTTCTTTCGTATTTTCTAAAAGTTTTTCATTTATATCTTTATCAAATACTCTTTTATATAAATCAATAGTACCTAATAAATCATCATCGTTAATCGCAAAAGAGAATAATGGTAACTCTAATTTACCGATAGAAGTTGATATAGATAATTCGTCTCTATTCTTTTTAATTGGTATCCCTAAATCCAATTCACTTATTATTTTTAATGCACGATTATAAATATTATAAATTGCAATTTGTTGATATATTGGGAAGTTATTTAATACTCTCTTTTCATTTTCATTTAAAGATTCTTTAACTGCCGATATTTCTAATTCTAATAATGAATTTAAATAGTCATATATATCTTTATTAAAAATATTTTTATGATTTATAAGTCTTTGTTTTATTTTTGATTTTGTTTCCATTTTATCAAAACCTTTCAATTAAATTATAAACTATTTAATATAATAAATATAGATAAATTTTATTAATTTTTAATTGTCTTGTAAGAAACTTCTATATTTTGTATAATGATAATAGTTTAAAGTATAGGGTGAGCATATGAAATTTTTAAAGAAATCAGTGAATGTAATATTTATTGCTATGTTTATATATATTTTAGGATTATTATTCTTCTTTTCTAATATGAGTTATATTAATGAGAGAAATTATATGATTAATAATATTTGGTCTTTGGCATTTATCTTAATTATTTTTTTAATTTTTTCTTTATTTAATAAAAAAAAGGATTTATCAAATAAGAGTTATTATAAGTTTTTAATTATTATTTCATTTATTGTTTTTGGAATGCAACTTGTTTTTCAAGCTTATGGATACTTTTGTCAAACTTGGGATGCTGGTCATTTAGTTAGAACAGTTAATTTCTTTTCGAGATATGGAAGAATAGATGATATGGCTTATATGACAAGATATCCAAATAATTCAATGCTTACATTTTTACTTATACTTATTAGGTCAATACCATTAATTGGTAACAGTAATTTTCTTATATTAATATTCAATTCAGTTATTGTAAATGTAGCTGGAATATTTACTAGCTTAACAGTAAGAAATTTAACTAAAAGTAATTTTATGTCTTTATTTATTTATGTTTTTTTAATTCCTATGTTTTTATTAAGTCCTTGGATACTTGTATATTATTCTGATACATTTGCTTCTTTATTTCCGATAATAGTTTTATATATTTATACTAAAGAAAAAAAGGATTATCGAGATTATTTCTTTATTTGTTTTTTATCATTCTTAGGATTTTATATAAAACCAACTGTTATTATTATTTTAATCGCGATAGTTATTACGGAGATACTTTTTAATATTAGTAAAATAGTAAACATAAAAAAATGGGATATTAAGAAGATTTTTATAAATGTGGGTGCAAGTATTTTAGGAATTCTTGTTGTTTTATCTATTAATTCAGCTAGTAAAATTTACCTTGAATATTATGATGTCCCTGATGTTATTCAATTTAAATTAATTCATTTTATGGCGATGGGGTTAAATGAAGAAACTGATGGTATTTATAATGGTGATGATGTTGGAGACACGATGAGTGAAGGAATAAATCAAAATTATGAAAAAGTAACTAATAGATTATTTAAAAGAGAATTCAAAAAACAAATTAATTTCTTTGCGCGCAAGACTTTAGTTAATTATAATGATGGATCTTTTGCTTGGGGGCATGAAGGAGCTTTCTTTATGAATGTTAAAGAATCCAATAATAAATTAACTTTATTTATTAGAAATATTATTTTACCTAATGGCAAGTATAACAAACAGTATCATTTAATTGTGCAATGGCTTTGGTTAATGATTCTTTTCTTTATTCCATCTATTGTGAAAAAAGATAATAATAGTTTTGAGTATGCAGTTATTTTATCTATAATTGGTATAAGCTTATTTTTAACTATATTTGAAGCTAGAGCTAGATATTTATATTGTTATTTTCCAATATATCTAGTAGCTTTCTCTTTAGGAATTATTAATGTTAAAAATAGAATAAAAAATAATGTGAAATAAATCACATTATTTTAATTTGTCATAATATCTATAAGTTTATTAACACTGAAATTTGGAATTGTTTGTTTGAGTGTAACTATTCCTATAAATCTTTTTGGTATTTTTGGAGTGCATTCAAGTTCATATAATTCTTTATTTTTAAGTTCGTCTTTGATAAATTCTTTTGTGGCATATCCAATACCAAAACCAATTTTTAAAAAGTCCATTATTAAGTTGTAGCTTACAATTTCCATTTTAGGTGTGATATTTATTTTGTTGTTACTCAAGTATTTATCTAAAAACTCACGAGTGTTTGATGGCTTCTTCTGAAATAATAATGGGAATTTAGTTAAATCTTTTATGTTTATCTTACCATTTAGTTCCTTATAATATTTTTCATTAGTTACAAATATATCTTGAACATCCATAACTTTTTTGATGTTTAAATCTTTTGCTTCTTCCATTGGCATATTTAAAATTAGTATATCTAAATTTCCATTTCTTAAATCTTTAAGAAGGTTCTCTGTTAGTGTATTAGTAATGTTTATTTCAATGTTTGGATACTTCTCATGAAATTTTTTTAGATAAGGCATAAGAACATGTTTACTTACAGTGGTACTTGCTCCGATTCTAATATTACCATAATCTAAATTCTTTAGATTAGTTAAAGCGTTTTCTCCATTCGTGAATGCTTCGATTCCTTTACTAATATATTTAAATAAAACTTCGCCTTCATCTGTTAAAGTAACTCCTTTTTTAGTTCTAACAAAAAGGGTTATACCTAATTCCTCTTCTAAAGTTTTTATTTGATAAGATACAGCAGGTTGAGATATTAAAAGTAATTCAGCTGTTTTAGAAATACTCTTGTTTAATGCAGTGTAATAAAATATTTTGTATAACTCATAGTTAATATTCATATATAAAACTCCTTTATATTTAATATAAAAAATATATATTATACTTATATCATGATTTTCTTTATAATACAAGCAGAAGAGGTGATATATATGTTAAAAGATAAATTAATTGTAAAAGGAGTTTTAGGAAAGACAATTGTTGGACATTATTATTTTGAAGGATATGATAGTTTAATCTCGTCTCCAATCGAGATTGATGGTGAAAAAAATGAAATTGATAATGATGAATATTATTATACAGAATTTCATTCAAGTACTTCAGAAAGTGATTATCATACATTTACATATTCATATTCATTTGAAGGAGTTCACATAGAATTTAGATTAAATAATCTAGATAGTAAAAAGTATTTTAATCTAGACTTTCACGATATTTTATATTTAGATGACAAACTAATTGATTTAGTTAAAAGTATTTTAATTGAAGAAGGATTATATAAGAGAGATGATGATGTTCATATATCTAACGAAGGAAACTTAAGTATTACTTTACTTAATAAAAAGTTAGATAGTAATATTAAACGAGTAGGAGATAGAATACTTGAATATATTAGAAAATATTATGATACTTTAGGAATACATGTAACGAGAATGTTTGGAAGCTATGTCTTATTGGTAAGAGATCAGGATAGTTTAAAAGCTATATATGCAACACCAGTACCGATTAAATATTGCCCATTAATGGTTAAACTATTACATGAAGTTGGTGGGGACTCTGCAACTAAATTAATTGATGCTTTAAGTAATGATGATGAGAAAAAACAAAGAGAGGCCATGTGTGAATTAATTAATGAAGTAGTAATTAAGGGCGGCTATTTTGATACTAATCGTCCGCTTAATTCTTGTGAAGCTAATGTAGCATTTGGTGCAAGTGAAACTATGTCTTCAGCATTTAAGACAGGCTTAATAGATGCTGCAGTTATTGTTTCAAATAATTTAGGTACAATTATTACAACTAATGAATTTAATACACAAGGTGCTGTAAAAAGAATGACCGGTTTATTTCATACAGCCACAAATCAAACAATAATTAGTGAAGCCAAGAAAGAAGGTATTATTCCTGTATTTCCTCACACTGGTATAATTGATCAGCTCGATGGTGTAAAAAAAGCAATTAGATTAGGATATAAAAATATTGCTGTTTCAGTTGCAAGTTTTGATAATTATCTTCATAAAGAATTAGCTGCATTAGAAAAAGAATATGGAGTTAAGATTTATAAGTTTGGTTTATGTTCAACAGGAATTGACTTTGATACCGCTGTATCGATGAGGGATTATGCTGATGTAATATGGTCGTGTGCCTCTAAATATGTTTTAGAAGAAATTGAACCAAATGCGATAGCACAGGTCGGAGTAAAAATACCAGTTTATGTAATGACTGAGCAAGGCTATGATATTGTTAGAAATCATTTAATGGTGACTAATAACGGTGATGATTTATCGGATATTGAACCAGAAAAGAATAATAGGCCGGTATTTATAAACCAAGATAATGGAATTAAAGTATTAAGAAAAAATGAATTACATAAATGTCATGATTGTCCACATCCATGTGTTTAAAAAGAGACTTCTTTATGCTATAATTAATCTATAAAAGGTAGATGATTAATTATGCAAAAAAAGGGTTTGTTACTTATAGTTGCGGCTGTAATGATTTCAGGTTGTGCATTAGTTCGTGAAACTGTACCAAAAGATGAGTTATTTGAAAATGGGACAACATTAAGTGATGGAAGAAAAGTTCTATCAACTTTTGATGTAAAATATAATAATGTATCTTTATTAGATCAACTTCGTGATGAAAAAATTGCTGTTGATGATTATCTTAAGAGTTTGCATTATGTAGACTCACTTAAAGATGGTGGTTCAACTTTATATGAATATAAAGATGATTTAAAGTTTTCTGGAATAAGCTCGTATTATGTACTAAGTTGTAATAGTCTAGGTGGTATTAAAGATATTTTTATTGCAAAAAATAAAGATAATTTATCAAATAAATGTACTTTAAAAATTGATGATTTGGAAGGTGTTTCTATGGAAATAAAAAAAGGAACTCTTTCTGATAAAGGTTTAACTGTTGTTATTACTGATACAAGCAATAGGGAAAATATATATGGGTCTTTTTATAAAGTAGAAAAATATAAAGATAATGAATGGGTAGAACTAAATTCTAAAACACCTATGGCATTTAATGAAATGGCTTTTTATCCTAATGAAGAACATAAAGTAGAATTTGATATTAATTGGCTTGCATATTATGGTAGATTAAATTCTGGTAAATATAGACTTGTTAAATCAACTAATTTTAGGGCTGAAGGGACTGAACACTTTATAACTGCAGAATTTAATATAAAATAATTATATTATGCGTTATTTCTTTGTTCTTATTAAATCGCGATTTTTTAAAAGTTTTGTCGAAGAAAAAGAGATGTGTTTACAATACTTTTTTCAAACTTTATACTAAGCATGAAAGGAGAAAATAAATGGACGAAGAAAAGAAAAATAAATCTTCACTTGATTGTGATTGTGGTTGTGAAGATGGTGAAGAATGTACATGTGATGAGTGTAATTCTGAAGAAGTTCAAGAAAGTGAAAACGACACTGAGCCTTCAGAATAATTTAAATGGATATAAATATATCCATTTTTTTGACCTAAGCAACAAAAATAATTATTCATATTATATATTGAGGTGGTTTAAATGATAGTTATTATTATTTTACTTTCAATATATATATTATATGTTTTATCGAAAATTATTCTTTATTTTTTAGTTAGAAGATTTGGCAAAATTTCCTATGATGGTTTAACATTTGCTGGATTTAAGTATGACTTTAAAAATAATATGTTTATTACTATGCCTAATTCTTGGCAAAGGAATTTTGGCTATGGATACATTTATGATTTGCTTGCTCCTTTTGTTAATATAATTATTGATACTGAATCAATACATTTTAAATATAAAGATTATAATTATTTAATCTCGTTTTGGAAGGGTCAATATGGCATTGCTAGAGGTGGAGAGATTGGAATATATAGAACTAAATTAATGAAAGTTAATAAAAGAACTATATATGATAAGTGTGACTATACAATAAATATGAGTTTTGTTCTTTATGATAAGGATAAAAAAATAATTGAAGTAAGTGGTAAAACTTGTTGGTTAGCTGCATTTAAGTTAGGAGAATTTTCTAAACCTGAGGATTTGTCTATGCATATATGGATAACTTTTCCCGATGCTGATTTTTTAAAGTCATTTTTGTGGGGATTAAATAAAACTGGATATAAAGAGAACGAATATAGAGTAATAGGAAATACACTTATTTTAAATTTTAATAAACCGAAGACTAAAAAAGTTTTTACAAGAAATGCTATTAGAGAATACTTTGTGCAAAGACATAATAAAAATATGGTTTTATTATATAATGATTATTTAAAAAAAAATTTAGATGAAAATAGAATAGATGATTCTAAAAGTAGTAATTATATTGTTTTATCCAAGTTTATTAATAATACATCAGGTGATAGTTATGAATAAACTTAATAAACTCTATCTATCTTCCAAAATAATTGATATTGATAAAAAAGATAAGATTGTTATAATGAGCGATTGCCATCGAGGAGACGGAAATAATGAAGATAATTTTTCTAAAAATGAAGTTATTTTTAATGGTGCATTAAAAAAATATTTTAATGAAGGTTATACTTATATTGAACTTGGTGATGGAGATGAACTTTGGGAAGTAGATAATATAGATAAAATTATTTCCTCTCATAAATCTAGTTATAAATTATTAGATAACTTCTATAAACAAGGTAGACTTTATATGATAGTTGGTAATCATGATATAATTAAACTTAATAAAAAACTTTATAAGAATTATTTAAAGGATATCGAGGTTCATGAATCACTTATTTTAAAATATGAAGGTAGAAACCTATTTTTACTACATGGTCATCAAGTTGATATTTTTAATTCAAAGTTTATCTGGATCTCAAGGTTTTTAGTTAAATATGTGTGGAAGTATTTAGAACGTTTTGGGGTAAATGATCCAACAAGTGCAGCTACTAATTATAAGTTAGCTTCACGTACTCATAATAAACTTATGGAGTTTTCAAAAGATAATAATATAATAATAATTTCAGGACATACACATAAACCAGTACTTTCTAAAAATCAACTATATGCTAATACTGGATCTTGCGTACATCCTAATGGTATTACTTCAATTGAAATTGAACACGGACATATGAATTTAGTTAGGTGGAAAATGGATGTCAGCAATGAAGGAAATGCAAGAGTTTCAAAAGAAAGTATTATTAGTGTCTTGATAAATGATTTGATCAAATAAAATTAAATTTGAAATATTTTTTAAATGTGCTATAATAAGTCCTCAATTAAGGGGATAAATATGGGAGAGTTATATAACGTTGAATTTTATAAAAAATTTCGTGCCTTTGTTATATGGTTTATGAATACTTTTTATGAAATAAATGCTAGTGGCCTAGAAAATATACCTGAAAGTGGTGGGTATATTCTTGCAGGAAACCATTTGAATATTTTAGATTCATGGTTACTTTTAGCGTTGACTGATGAAAATTTAAGATTTATGGTTGATAAAAAATTATATAGATATAAAACATGGGAAAAATTCTTTAAAACACTTGGAACTTTTCCAATTGATCCAGATAATTTAGATATAGAGGCAGTAAGAAATGCTATGAATTTACTTAAAAACGAGGAGAAGGTAGTAATATTTCCTGAAGGTAAAACACATAAAATAACTGCATCTGTTCCATTTAAGCCTGGGGTTGCAAAGATTGCTGCAACATCAAAATCCTTACTTGTTCCTTTTGGTATAAATGGATCATATATTCCATTTAGTTCTTTAAACATTACATTTGGAGAACCAATTGACTTTAGAAATAGTGGACTTAATAAAAGTGAATATGATTCTTATTTAGAAAGTACAGTTAGAAAGTTAGAAAGAAGATAAACCAGATAATGGTTTTTTTTCTTTTGTTAGTAATTTTTTCGTGTTAAAATAATATTAGGTGAATAGATATGAACATTAATGAATTAGAAAGTAATCTTAATAATCTGAATGTTTCTTTAAATGATATTGGGAGGTCACTTTGACTTAGATAGTTTAAAGAGTAAGAAAGATGAACTTGAAAGAAAGACACAAGATGTTAACTTTTGGAGTGATACAAATAAAGCTAATAGTATTAATAAAGAACTAGCAAGTGTTACTAAAGTTTTAGATGAGTATAATTATATAAGTAATTCTATTAAAGATAGCTTGGAGTTGCTTTCTCTTTTAAAAGAAGAAAGTGATGATGAAGTGCTAAATAATATAATTCATGAGTATGGTGAATTATTAGAAAGACTTGATACCTTAGAAGTTAATACACTTTTAGATGGTGAATTTGATAATAGTAATTGTTATTTAGAAATTCATCCTGGAGCTGGTGGAACGGAAGCACAAGATTGGGCTAACATGTTACTTCGAATGTATACAATGTTTTTTGATAAATTTGGATTTAAATATAGCATTATTGAAAAATCTTTAGGTGATGAAGCAGGAATTAAAAGTGTCTTAGTCTATGTTACTGGAGATTATGCTTATGGATATTTAAAATGTGAAATTGGAGTTCATAGGTTAGTACGTATTAGTCCATTTAATGCTGCAGGTAAAAGACAAACTTCTTTTGCCGCTATTAATGTTATTCCGGAGTTTGATAGTATCCAAGATATTGAAATTAATGAGACCGATATTAGAGTTGATGTTTATAGAAGTAGTGGTAATGGTGGCCAAGGAGTTAATACAACAGATTCAGCTGTTAGAATAACTCATATACCAACAGGTATAGTAGTTACTGTTCAAAATGAAAGAAGTCAAATTAAGAATAAAGAAATTGCTTTAGGTATTTTAAAAAACAAATTAAAAAATATTGAAGTTGAAAAAAGAAATAAAGAAATAAATAGTTTAAAGGGAAGTGCCAATATAGATTTTGGTAGTCAAATTAGAAACTATGTTTTAGAACCTTATAGTTTAGTTAAGGATGTAAGAAGTGGATATGAAAATAGCAATTATAAAAATGTATTAGATGGTGATATTTATCCATTTATAGAATCAGTTTTAAGAATGAAAAGGTGATATTATGAAAACTTTAATAAAATATATTAATATTTTATTAGGATGTGCATTAATTGCATTCGCGATAGACTTTATTGTTATTCCTAATAACTTATTTACATTTGGTATTAATGGAATTGCAACCATGTTATATTATATTAATGGTGTTAATCCAGGGTTAAATATTTTATTTTTAAATATAGTTGGTATTCTTATATCGTCGTTTGTCTTAGATTATTCTATAATAAAAGAATATTTGCTTCCTTCAATAATGATACCAATATTTGTATATTTATTCTCTTTTTTGGCAAAATCATTTATTATAGTTTTACCAGAAATGCTTCTTGTTATAATAGTTGCAGGATTTATTACAGGATTTGGTTATAGTTTTATATATAAACAAGGTGCAAGTGCCAGTGTTGTATATTTAATTGAAGAAATGTTAGGTAAGTTAACTAAGTTTCATAGTAAGATTTATTCTTGGGTAATTGATGTTATACTTCTTGCAGTTTCTTTAGTGTTATTTGGATATCAAATAACTCTTTATTCAATGATTATTATATTTATATCTAAATATATGATTACAAAAACAAGATTTGGGATAAATGATTCAAAGATGTTTTATGTAATTACTAGTAAAGATAAAGAAGTAAAGCATTATATTATTCATGATTTAAAATATGAACTTACTGTTCTTGATGTTAAGGGTGGTTTTACAAAGAAGAAAAACCAAATATTTTTGACAGTTATTGATACTAAAGATTATTATAAGTTAAAAGAAGGTATAAAAATAATTGATCCAAATGCATTTGTAGCAATATGTGATACATATGATGTTGTTAATAGAAAGTCATTTTAGTTAGGAGTAAGATATGAAAAAGATTAAATATTTAATAATGTTGCTAGCAGTAATAATTTTACTATGTGGCTGTGGCGGAACAAGAAATGCGAAAAGTCCGAGTGATATTCAAAGCATTTTAGAAAAATATCACTTTGAGGTATTTGATTCTACTGAACAAGTTGGCTATGCTGATAAGGCTTTATATGGTATAAAGGGACAAGTTAAAGTTAACTATGTTAAGGGTAATAAGAAGTATGATATTCAAGGAATATTTTTAGATGAATGTAAGAATGTTTATAACAAGGTTTTAAATGATTATGAAAAAGAAGATAAGGGTGGAGATAACTGGACTTATTTAGTAGTAACTGATTCAGAAAAGTATTACTTTGTTGGTTGGGTAGAAGATTCTTATATTGCAATTGAATCTCCAGCAGATCAAACTAAATTAATGAATGAAATGGTTAATGAACTAGGTTTTAAATAAGTCTTTTTTCTTTGTAAATTAAATGCCAAATAACTTTAGATATTATAATTTCTAATAAAATAATTGTTATAATATTATAAACTGAGGTGGAAATATGAAAGAAAAATTGGATTCAATTATAAAAGAACTTGATGGTGTTGACTTAGTATTAGATAAACTTGAAAGTAAATCTAATGTATCAGTTTTTGAAAAGCTATGTGCCAATTGTGATAGAATATTTAATACGTTTTGTGAGTTATCAATAGTTGATATTGTTAAATCTGGACAAGCTCAATCTGCCTTAGATTTTCTTAAGAGATTAAAGGGACAAGTAATCAGGCTTTCAAATTATAAAGAAGCACTAACTGCTTATTTAGAAATGGAAAGTGCAAGCTTAACTAATGGACCTAGTCCACAAGCTATAGAAGCTCAAGCTAATAATATTGTTAATGAAGTAAATAAAGGAAAAAATTTAAGTTTAACAAATGAAGAAGGAAAAGCTGCATAGTTTTTTCTTTTTTTCACGGTTATTTCATATTTAAGTTATATATTTTTAATGTGATGTGTGGTAAAATCAATAATAGGTGAATAATATATGGGGACTAAGATATTTAAGACTTTAGATGAACAGATCCAAATTTTAAATGGTAAAGGTTTAATTATTGATGATATTGAATATGCTAAGAGTGTAATATTGAGAGAAAATTATTTTTTCTTAATGGGTTACAGGCATTTATTCATGGATGATGAAAACAATAAATTATTTAAACAAGGTACTACATTTAAAGAATTGTATTCACTTTTCTATTTTGATAGACAACTTAGAAATATAATATTTAAAAATATCTTAATTATAGAAAATAACTGTAAAAGTATATTTTCCTATACCTTATCACAAAAGTATGGTTATAAAGAAAATGATTATTTAAGACCATCTAATTATAATCAATCACCAGAAAAGCAAAGACAAGTTAATGATCTTTTAAAAAAGATGAAAAGACAAATTAGAGTTAATGGTGGACAACATGAAGCCACGAAGCATTACATAAATAATTATGGCTACATACCTCTTTGGATTGTAGTTAAAGTTCTATCATTTGGTATTACTAGTGAACTATATACGATAATGAAATTATCTGATCAGAAAGAAATTGCTAAAGAGTTTAATGTAGATAATGAAAGTTTGGCAGTGTTCTTACCAATACTATCTAATTATCGTAATCTATGTGCTCACGAAGATATTTTATTTGAACATAGAACGCAAAAATTTATTCCTGATAATAAATATCATGAAAGATTAAATATTCCTCGTATTAATGAGGAATATATATATGGTAAGGGAGATTTGTTTTCAGTTATCATAATATTTAAATATATGTTGTCAAAAGATGATTTTAGAATGTTTATTAATGAAGTTTCTTATGAAATAGATAAACTTTCTGGAAAGTTATCTATTATTTCAATTGATAAGGTGCTTGATAGAATGGGGTTCCCAACAAATTATAAATTGCTTTTAGAAGATTAGGAGGAAGAGTATGGAAAGAGATAAAAAAAATGGAATTCAAGTTTTAGTAATTACGGCAATAATAATTTTAGTTATAATAGCAGGGATTGGAGTCGTATTAAATTATGTTCCTTTAAGTGATATATTTAATACTACACCAACTGTAAAAGAAAAAGTATCTAAGGAAGTTACTGTAACAGATGAAGGAATAGCTGATGCCGTTGATAAATTATATGATGCAACAGTTATAGTTAAAGTATCTCAAGATGGAAAATCATTATCTGGATGGGGAAGCGGCTTTGTTTATAAAAAGGATAATAAAGATGCTTATGTATTAACAAATCATCATGTTGTTGATGATACTAAAAAGATTACAGTAGAAATGAGTAATGGAACATCTACGGATGCTACATTAATAGGCAGTGATCAATTTACTGATGTTGCTGTTTTAAAAATAGATGCATCTTCAATTATTGAAGTTGCAGAAATAGGTAAATCAGAGAATTTAAGAGTTGGTGATACAGTTTTTGCTATTGGAACTCCTGTTAGCTTAGATTATTCATTTACTGTTACAAGAGGTATTTTAAGCGGTAAAGACAGATTAGTTGAAATGAAGAATAGTTCTTCATCTGGTGCTTATAGTTTCTTTGGCGGTAGTAGAGAACAAAAGAGTACTGATTCATGGTATGCAAAATTATTACAAATAGATGCCTCAATTAACTCAGGTAATTCTGGTGGCCCACTTGCTAATTGTAATGGTGAAGTTGTAGGTATAACTAGTAGTAAATTATCTTCATCTTTTTCTCAAACAAGTATTGAAAATATTGGGTTTGCTATTCCAATTGAAGATGCTTTAGAAGTTGCAAATAATTTAGAAAATGGTAAAACTTCAAGTGTTGATGATAAACCATCACTTGGCTTAACTATGACTGATGTAGCTGGTGCTAGTGCTAATAATATTGACTTACCCGATAGTGTAAAAAATGGTGCAGTTGTTGTTAGTGTTCTAGATGATTCAAATGCTAGTCGCGCTGGATTAAAATCAGGTGATGTTATTATTAAATATGATGACTATGAAATTACCAACTTTAAATATTTAAAATACTATTTATTTAAATCTAATAAAGGTGATAAAGTTAAAATCACTTACTTAAGAGATGGTAAAGAAAAAACTTGCGAATTAACATTAAAGAATTAGTTTAAAACTAGTTCTTTTTTTGATATAATAATTATTAATTCAACTAGGATAGGACTGATAGCTATGAAAAAACATAAAATATTTTTATTAAGTAATAGAGAAGAAGATTACAATTTACTAATTAAATATGGTTATAAGAATATACTATGGTTTAAATCATCTCCTCAAGTTTTAGCGTATTTTTCGAATAACCCTGATATGTTCGAAACTATTGATTTAGCTTTTGTAAAAAGTAATTTCTATGTGGGAAATAATAGTGAAAAAGTATATGAAAAAATATATAAAAATATTTTTTTGAATTCTATTCCATATATTGAAATAGACAATCATAAATATATGCTTTTAACTAGATTAGTTGCACGTAATAGTTTATCAGAAAAAGATGTATTTACAATAATTAGTTCTTTTAAGTTTGAAGAAAGGAATGCGCCTGAAGCTATAATATCTAAAGATAATAAAGATTTGAGAGTTATGTTTATTGGTAAGAAAGAAATGTTTCCTTTCGTTGAATCTTATTTTAATAAACAAGGTTTTGGAGAAATAAAATGTTATGAAGAATCTGACTATCATGATGAAACTTTTTTAAAAAGTATTTTATCTAGTGATATTGTTATATCGGGGATTAATGATTATCTAACTGGCTTTTCAGAAGAATTTGCTGAATGTTTAAATGGTGAAAGTGGTTTTATTTACTTGGCTAATTTTAATTTGATTTCTGGAAATGATGTTAATATTTCTCAGTTAAATATTTCTGATACTAGTTCAAAAGAATTGAATAGAAAAACTATTTATACACATCGTGATTATAATAAACTTTATCAGTATACTTTAGATGTTTTAATGGAAGAATATTCTAAATTTAATGATGGTATTACACTTAAGAATAATAAATCATTTAATGAAATACTTAAAGAGTATATGAATTACAGAGAAGAGTTTGAAAAAGAAACAGATGGAATAAGAGAAAGATTAACAATTGTTGATGAAATTGATCACTTATCTCGAAGGATTATGAAAAAACGTATGAAAAGAGATAATATTCGAGATATTGGTGGACTTAGATTTGAGAGATTAGAAAATGGAATAAGTGTTGCATTTCTTTATGAAAAATTTATATTAGCAAGAGTGACTTTTTATAATGATGGAATAAATTTAAGGAGTCCTTATTATAAAGAATTTAATCTAGAAGTTCAAAATAGTAAAGGATACTTGATTAATTTAGGTATGAAAAGTGTGTATGATGATAGAAGAGGATTAAGAAGTGATGCTTATCCAATCGTAAGAGATGATGACTTTTTAAAAATTGAAGGTATTTATAAGAAAATAAACACTTATTTAGAAGAAAAACAAAAGAAAAAAACATTAACTGTTAAACAAAAATAGCAATTATTTATTAAATAATAATAAATATTAATTCATAATGTAATGAATTGATTAAATATGTTATAATTGTTTTTAGGAAGAGGGATATATATGGCATTAAAAGCTGGTATTGTTGGATTACCTAATGTTGGTAAATCCACTTTATTTAACGCGATTACAAAAAAGAATATTTTAGCAGCTAACTATCCATTTGCAACAATTGATCCAAATGTTGGAGTAGTAACTGTTCCAGATACAAGACTTGATTATTTAGTATCAATGTATAATCCAAAAAGTATTGTTCCTACTGCTTATGAGTTTATTGATATAGCTGGTTTAGTTAAAGGTGCTAGCCAAGGCGAAGGCCTAGGTAATAAATTCTTAAGTCATGTAAGAGAAGTAGATGCAATTGTAGAAGTTGTTAGATGTTTTGATGATAAAGATATTACACATGTTGAAGGTGGAGTAGATCCAATTAGAGATATTGAGATTATTAATGTTGAGCTAATATTTTCCGATTTGGAAATAATTAATAATCGTTTAAATAAAATTGGTAAGAAAGCTACAATGACAAAAGATAAACAAGAGTTACTTGAGATTAATACATTAAAAAAATGTATTGAGGCTTTAGAAGCTAATATTCCTTTAAGAAGAGTTGAATTTGATGATGCCGAACTAGCAGTTCTTAAGAATTTTTCTTTTATTACTTTAAAACCAATGATTTATGCTGCGAATGTATCTGAAGAAAATGCATCAGTTGGTCATAATGAATATACTGATAAAGTAATGGAGTATGCTTCTAAGGAAGGTGCTGGAGTAATTGTTATGTCCGCTAAGATTGAAGCAGAACTTGCACCACTTGAAGATGATGAAAGAAAAGCATTTATGGAAGACTTGGGTATAACAAATTCAGGTCTTGATAAATTGATATTTGCAACATACGATTTACTTGGCCTTGAAACATTTTTTACAAGTGGGTCAGATGAATGTCGTGCTTGGACATTCAGAAAAGGAATGAAAGCACCTGAATGTGCTGGTATTATTCATACAGACTTTGAAAAAGGATTTATCAAAGCAGAAGTAATGAGCTTTGATGATTTAAAGACATATGGATCTGAACTTAAAGTTAAAGAAGCTGGTCGTGTTCGCCTTGAAGGAAAAGAATATTTAATGCAAGATGGAGATATTGTTTATTTTAGATTTAATGTAACTAAATAGATATTTGGGGGTTTTAAAAATGAAAGAGAAATGTTCATTAATGTTGAGCTTAAATGTATATCCCTGGTGTGATGAACCTTATCTACATGAATTAAAGACTGGTACGTTATCAGAGATTGATTCATTTACATTAAAGTTTTTGGATAAATTTCAACTATTTGCTTCGATAAAAGATGAAATTCTAGCAAAGATATCAAATAAGTATTTAAAAGAAAATGGCATTATGCCAATTGATATGGAACTAACTGGTAATGGGGTATATATAATAAAAAATGGAGAACCTAAGCAGGCTTTATTTACCAATATAATTTATAATGACAAATCTTATCCACTTGAATCTATTGTTCTTGCAAATATGACTAAAGGAAGTTTAGATGCATTTTATAAGTGTGATAAAACGCGTTCTGATAGTATTATTTATGATAGTTTTTTTGATGGTCCATTAAGATATGTAGCAGAAAGAATTGAAATTGATGCTATTAAAACTTCAGATTATTCGTATGTTTATCATAAACTTTCAAGTATGAAAAGATTTCCAGAAGCAATACGATTTTTGCTTCTTGATACATCTAAATATAGTTTAGATGATTTATATAAAATCTTTTTAGAAGATGTACCAGAAGTAGAAGAGATCCCGGCATTTCCCGAAGATAAAAAAAGTCATAGGGAAGATAAGAATCAATCTTATTATTATAGATATCCTTATAAAGATGATTAATAGACTAAAAAAAGTCTATTTTTTGTTATTATAAAAAATTATAATGTCTAAAATTTTTTTGTAACATTTAAAAATGCTAGTTTTCAAATTAATCTTGATGCATATGATTTTAGTGGATATGATATAGAGGTAAAAACTTCAATGAACAGTATTTTACTAAACCAAAAAGTCTAATTTTAAATTAATTATTTACATAAAGGTTGTTATTTGCTATAATACTTTCGAGCGAAGAGCTCCTTGCTTTAGAATGAACTAAAGCCGAATAGACCATAAGGAGGTGTTGTATGAACAAGTATGAAATGATGTTCATAGTAAAGACTACAATTGATGAGGCAACTGTTAAGAGTTCTATTGAAAACTTAAAGTCTGTAATTACTTCTATGAAGGGTGAAATTACTGATGAAAAAGATATGGGACAAAAAAAGTTAGCTTATGCAATTAACAAAGAAGTTACAGGTTTTTATTATGTAATTAACTTTAACGGTACTAATGATGTTGTTAATGAATTAGATCGTAAAGCAAGAATCGATGAAAATATCATAAGACATATGATAATTAGTTTAGACGAGGAGTAAACCTATGAATAATGTTTGTTTAGTAGGAAGATTAACAAGAGATCCAGAATTAAGAACAACTTCTAGTGGACTTTCTAATTGCAGATTTAGTATCGCAGTTGATGGTCGCCCTGGTGCAAATGGGGAACCACATACTGATTTTATCAATATTGTAGTTTGGAGAAATCAAGCTGAAAATGTTTCTAAATACTGTAAGAAAGGTTCATTAGTTGGAATAACTGGAAGAATCCAAACTGGTAGTTATCAAGCACAAGATGGAACTACTAGATATACTACTGATGTTGTTGCTGACAATGTTAGATTTTTAAGTAGTAAAAATAGTGGCGGTTCGGATTTTGCTGATAACATGCCTGATTATAGTAATGGTGATATGCCATCAGATGGTGCTGACTTAAGTGAAGATCCTTATAAGGATTTAGGTTCTGAGGTAGTATTAAGTGATGATGATTTACCATTTTAGAAAGGAAGAAGTTTAATGGCTGAATTTTTCAGAAAGAAAAAGAAAATTTGTCAAATGTGTGCTGGTAAAAGCGTAGACTATAAAGATGTAGCTATTGTTTCAAAATATATAAATGAAAAAGGTAAAATAATGCCTAGAAGAATGACTGGAGCATGTGCTAAACATCAAAGACATATAGCTCAACAAATTAAAAGAGCTAGATTTATGGCTTTAATACCATTTGTTAAATAAGACACTTATGTGTCTTTTTTTATGTTATATCAAATTTGATATATGATATATAAGGTTTTGGTATTATTTGTAAGCTATTTTCTTCTGCTATACTATACTTAGGTGATAGAGATGAATAAAAAAACAGGCGCAGCTTCGAGTGCTAGTGTAGTTTTGCTTGCATATGCAATATCTAATGCAATAATAAAAACTCCAGAACTTATAGATTTAATTAATGAGAATAAAAGTTTTAGTTATGAAGTCGTTAATGATGAATGTTTAGTTACGGGTAATGTTAAATATAGTGTTGTATCCTCTTGGTTTTTAGTTGAAGTTAAGGGGGCTGATGGGAAGTGCGAATTGAGAGTTGTAACTGAAGATGGAATAGACGTTTTGAATCAAGAAATGGTTACTACTATTTATGAAGTAGATGGTAACTATATATCATTAGATGAACATGTTTTGAATTTAGAACCATTTTCTAAATACTTAATAGATTCAGAAAAAAAGGATTTATATTCATCAGATGATATAAGAAATATTATTTCTTTAATTGCAAATAATTATTCTTGGCATTCAATAAAAACATTAAAAATAGCTTACTAAAGGTAAGCTTCTTTTTTTATCCATTTCCTTTATGAAATATTAATCTATATATAGAATAACATAATATGTGTGGTAGTTTAAGTTTTATCTATGTAGGTGTTTGGTTTTAAATCTCCTTTTTTTAATGCAAAAACAAGATATATTTGATATAATATAAACACATGGGAGATGGTAAATAATATGAAAGTTATTTTACTTCAAGATGTAAAAAAACAAGGAAAGAAAGATCAAGTTATTGATGTATCCGATGGATATGCTAATAATTTCTTAATTAGTAAAGGTCTTGCTGTTCCTTATAATACTCAAAATAAAAATAAATTGGAAAGAGATTTAAAATCTCGTAGTGATGCAGAAGATGCTTTAATTAGTGAGTGTGAAGAATTAAAGAAGAAACTTGCTAATGTTACTGTGAAGTTTAAAGCTAAGACTGGGAAAGATGGAAGAATGTTTGGTAGTATATCTTCTAAACAAATTTCAGATGAATTAAAAAAATTAGGTTATGATATTGATAAAAAGAAGATTACTTGTAATCATAATATAGATAGTTTAGGAGTACATGTAGTAGATGTGAATCTACATAAGAAAGTTATTGCAAATATAAATGTACATGTTGAATAGGAAGTGAAGAGCATGCCTGAAATAAAAAAAGTTGAACCTAAAAATTTAGAAGCAGAAATGAATGTTTTAGGTTGTGCCTTTTTATCTAAATATGCTTTAGAAAAAGTAAGTGAAGAATTGTCATCTGATATGTTTTATGACAAAAAAAATGCTGCTATTTTTGAAGCAATGAAAGAAATTCATTCAAGAAAAGAACCAATGGATGCAATTATCTTAAAAAATGAAATAGAAAAATCTTCACCAATAAATTCTATTGGTGGTGTTGAATATTTAAGTGAAGTAATAGATTCAGTTGTATCAGCATCAAATGTTGATACATATATTAGTATAATAAGAGAAAAGAAACTTAGAAGAAGTTTAATTGAAGTTTGTGAAAAAATAGAAGTTACTGCAAGAGATGAAGTCAATGATACTAATAGCATCATTGAAACTGCAGAGAAACAAATATTTACTGTTACAAAAGCTCGTAAAGCTGGAGAATTTAAGACTAGCGCAATGGTTGTAAAAAGCACTAAAGAGCAACTTGAACAACTTGCTAAGAATAATCAAGATGTTACTGGTATTGCTACGGGATTTTATGACTTTGATAAAATTACAAGTGGTCTTCATCCTAATGAATTAATAATTATTGCAGCTCGTCCTGCCATGGGTAAAACTGCTTTTGCCCTTAATATTGCAACTAACGCTGCTATTTCGAGTGGTAAAAATGTTGCTATATTTAACCTTGAAATGAGCGCGGAACAATTAATGATGAGAATGATTAGTTCGGTTGGTGCTGTAGAAGGAAATAAATTACGTACTGGAAAACTTACTCATGATGACTGGAAAAAAGTAAATGAAGCAATGAGTGAACTTGCTGATGCACCAATATTTATTGAAGATACTCCAGGAATTACAATAAGTGAAATAAGAGCTAAATGTCGTAGACTTGCTGGAACTGGAAAAGGCCTTGGCTTAATAGTAATCGACTACTTACAGTTAATTTCTGGTGGTCCTGGCTATGGAAATAATAGACAACAAGAAGTATCAGATATTTCTCGTAGTTTAAAGACTATGGCTATGGAACTTGAAGTACCAGTAATTGCACTTGCACAGCTTTCACGTAATGTTGAAGGTAGGGAAAATAAAAGGCCAATTATGTCAGACTTAAGAGAGTCAGGTTCAATTGAACAAGATGCTGACATTGTTGCATTCCTTTATCGTGATGATTATTACAATAAACCAGCTGGTGCTGTAGAAGAAAATAATATTTCTTTATCTGAACTTATTATTGGTAAACATCGTTCTGGAGCAACTGGAACAATTGAAATACTATTTGAAAAGAATATTAGTAATTTTAGAAATTATGTTAAAAATGTTCAGAGTGAATAGGAGGATTTATGAAGGGTAAAATCTTAGGGGGATTTATAACAATTATATTTTCGTTTTTGTTATTTTTTGTTGGAATGGATACAAGAGTAGCTGGAACGCCTGTTTCTGTATATCAAGTATATCTTGATGGAGAAAAAATTGGATTAATCGCTAATAAAGATGAACTATTAAATTTGATAGATACTGAGCAATCTGAAATAAAAGAAAAATATAAGGTTGATAAAGTATATCCACCTAGTGGCTTGGATATAAAAAAAGTTTATACTTATGAAGATGATATAGTAGATTCTGCTTCAATTTATAATAAAATTAAAGATATTGAACCATTCACTATTGAAGGGTATAATGCTACTATAACTTATACAGAAAAGAAAATAACTAATGATGGTGAAATTCTTGAACCGGGAGCACCTGTACATATTTATATGTTAGATAAAACTATTTTTGATGAAGCTTTATATAATACTGCTAAGTCATTTATAGGTACTGAAGATCTTGAAAATTATCAAACTAATACTCAAAAAGAAATTACTGACACTGGTGAAATTATTTCTTCTATATATTTCGAAGAAACTATGACTATAAAAAAAGATTTAATATCAACTGAAGAGTATATTTTCTCAAGTGTTGACGAATTATCTAGATATTTATTATTTGGAACACTTGAAGATCAAGCAAAGTACGCAATTAAAGAAGGTGAAGATTTAGAGTCTATTGCTGAAAAACATAATTTAAACGTTGAAGAATTGTTAATTGCGAATCCACAATTTACTGCAGCTAATGTTTTATTAACTCCAGGTGAAATAATTAATGTTGGTTTAATTTCACCTTTAGTAAGTGTAGTTTATCGTAAGACAGTTGTTGAGGATATGGATGTTTCATATAAGACAGAAGTAATAAACGATTCTACTAAATATACGGATTATACAAATGTTACTACTAAAGGACAAAATGGTGTTAATAGAATAACTCAAGATATTAAATATACTAATGGTGAAATTCAATCCCTTTTAATTGTTCAATCACAAGTTATAAAACCTGTTGTTAATCAAGTTGAGGTTCATGGGACTAAGAAACTTGGTGGAGGATATTACTTCCATGATGAATCACTAGGTAACTCTGAATGGAGTTGGCCAACTGTTTCACCTTTTGTTATTACTTCTAAGTTTAAGTGGCGTTGGGGTAAAATGCATCAAGGTATAGATATATCTGGATGTGGTTATGGATCTCCGATATATTCAGTTAAAGAAGGAGTAGTTATTAAGGTAAATCATGATAGAAATAAATCTGAAGGATTATCAGTGTATATTGATCATGGTAATGGCTATATAACACAGTACATGCATTTATCGAAGATATTAGTTACTGAAGGTAAAAAGGTAAATAGGTCAGAAAAGATTGCCTTAATGGGCTCAAGTGGATCATCAACGGGAACACATTTACATTTAGGAGTATGGCAAGGAATGCCTTATCAAGGCGGGGTTGCATTAGACCCTTGTAAGTCAATATTTGCATGTTAGTTTCTGTACTTGCTAGTGGTTCTGAGGGAAACTGTACATTTATTCAAACTAAGAATAAGAAGATGCTAATAGATATAGGAATGAACTATAAATATATTACAACTAAGTTAGCTGAATTAAATGTTACTCCTTCAGAAATTGATTACATATTTATAACACATACTCATGCTGATCATACTGGTGCAATGAAAGTGTTTTTTAAAAGTAATACTCCTATGGTGTTCTTAGATGAAAAGATGATGAATGAATTAGATTTTTTAAATGATTACCCTAATTTAGTTTTTGATAAAGGACCTTTTAACTTTGATACGTTTACAGTTGAGCCTTTTAGGACTAGTCATGATGCTCCAGCATCTCGTGGTTATATATTTAAAGAAGATGGAAAAAGTGCAGTATATGTAACAGATACTGGTTATATTAATCATAAATTATTTGATAAATTAACAAATCATTCTATATATATATTTGAAAGTAATCATGATGTTGAAATGCTTATGCATGGTAAGTATCCAGCATGGCTTAAAGCTCGAGTAAGAGGAGATGAAGGTCACCTTTCTAATCAACAATCTTCCTTCTATTTATCAAAGTTTATCGGACCTGATACAAAAGAAGTTGTTCTTGCCCATTTATCAAAAGAAAATAATGATCCTGAATTAGCTGTTGCTACATTAAAAGAGTCATTAAAAGAAAACGGAATAAGTTTTGATAATATAAAGTATGCAAAACAAAGAGAAAGAGTAGACTGTGAAGAAATATGATTAAAGTTATTTGTGTTGGAAAGATTAAAGAAGATTATTTAACTAATCTCATAAATGATTATGAATCTCGCATAAAGAAGTATCATAAAATAGAAATAATTGAGCTTAAAGATTCTGATATTGAAACTGAAGGAGTTTTAATAAAAAAACAAATTAAGCCAACTGACTTTGTTGTTACTATGGAAATAAATGGTAATAATTTATCAAGTTTAGAACTTGCTGATGCTTTAGATAATTGGTTAATGAAGTATTCTAATATTACTTTTGTAATTGGTGGGTCCGATGGTATTTCTTCATCTGTTAAAGATTTATCTAATTATAAATTATCATTTGGTAAAAATACTTTTCCTCATGGTGTATTTAGAGGAATCTTACTTGAACAGATATATAGATCATTTAAAATACTTAATAATGAGACTTATCATAAATAAGTCTTTTTTTATTGCTTAATTATTTTAAAATGTTATAATATGTTTACTTTTTAGAAGGGGGATACTATGTATTTAACTAGTGTAGAAAAGATGTGGAGATATCTTCATGATGATCCATCTTTAGTCAGTGAATATTTTTTTGTTACTAATCCTTATTCTTATACTTCTAGATTTATTGATATGATTTCTTCAAATCCTGAGGCATTACCACAACTTAAGAGTAGAATGAAAATTGAAAAAGCTACTTCTTCAATTTTTGGTTTATTATTAAGAGAGGGGTATGGTTTTACTGAATATAGAATTGTTAAAATGATGAGACAGGAATCTTTTAGAGAAGTATTAAAAAATAATTTTCCCGAATTATTACAAAATGAAGTTGGACCTATATTAAGAAGAAAGTAATTTAAAACATATCATTTATTTATGATATGTTTTTTAGTATAATAATTATATGTGATAGTATTTTATATATACTTATAAGAATAAAAACAAGGTTGTAGATTAGGAGTAGTAATTATGATAGGTAATGATTGGGATAGTGTACTTACTGTTGTTGAGGGAAGTGAGAATTTTAAAAAGTTTTTACATGTAGTTGATAATGAATATAAAACAAAGACAATTTATCCATTAAAAGAAAATATCTTTAATGCTTTTAAATTAACACCTTTTAATAATGTTAAAGTTGTTATTGTTGGACAAGATCCATATCATGGAGAAGGGGAAGCTCATGGTTTATCTTTTTCGGTACAAGACCCTACACCACTTCCTCCGAGTTTAAAAAATATATATAAAGAATTATATGATGATTTAGGAATTACACCTGCTAAAAGTGGAGATTTAACTAAGTGGGCTAAAGAGGGAGTTTTACTTTTAAATAGTACATTAACTGTCGTAAAAGATACACCCAATAGTCATTCAAAGTTGGGTTGGCAACCATTTACTGATTATGTTATAAAACTATTAAATAGCAAAGATACACCAATTGTATTTATTCTTTGGGGTAATTTTGCAAAAAGTAAAAAAGCGTTTATCACTAATCCAAAACATTTAGTATTAGAAAGTGCCCATCCATCACCATTTAGTGCTAGATATGGTTTCTTTGGTAGTAAACCTTTCTCTAAAACAAATGAATTTTTAAAACATAATAATATAGAACCAATTGATTGGGACATAAAAAAATAGTTTCTTACGAAACTATATTTTTATGCCATCATCTGATTCATTAAATATTTCTACAGCATCATAGAATGGCTGAATTTTAATTCCATGTATTAAAGCAATTATATTAGATGGGAAAGATTTTATTAATGAAATTAATTCTTTATTGTGCTTATTATAAAATGATTTAGCTGCATTAATTTTAGTGTCTGATTCATTTAATTTTCTTATGACTTCTTTAAAGTCTTTTTTTTCTTCTATTTTGGGGTAATCATTTTTTATTAAATATATTGTGTTAACAGCTTCATTTATTTTTCTTTCTAAATCATAACTTGTAATATTAGTTTGTTTAGTTTTCTCTAAATCAGAAAATAGAGTTAAATCCATTTTAGTGTTTTTTTCAACTGCTTTTTTACAATTTATGATAAGATCGTATCTATTTTTTAATTCATCTAATATTACATTTTCAGCTTGTTCAATTCTAATTTTAGAAAATTGAATTTTGTTGTATAATATAATATATAACATAGCTAGTAGTGCAGCTATTATTATAATTGTTAAGAGTATGATTATAACTATTTCCATATTATCACCTTATGTTAATTATACCATGAAAGAGGGGCTTATACTAGATGAAAATAACTTGTGTTGTTGTAGGTAGTTTACAAACTAATTGTTATATTTTAGAAAGAGGGGACTCGGTTTTAATAATTGATCCTGGAGATAATGCAGATTTGATTTCATCAAATATTACTAGTGATAAAAAGGTTCTTGGAATTATTATTACACACAGTCATGATGATCATACTGGTGCTTCTTTAGAACTTTTGAATAAATATGGTACAAGACTTTATAATGCACATAATTTATGTGAGGGTAATCATGTAATTGAAAATTTTTCTTTTGATGTAATTAGTACGCCAGGACATATGGATGACTCTATTTCAATTTACTTTAAAGAAGATAAAATTATGTTTGTTGGAGATTTTATCTTTAAAGGGGGAATAGGTAGAACAGATATGATGGGATCTAGTCCTTTTGATATGAAACAAAGTATTAAAAAGATATTAAATTATCCAAAGGATATAACTTTAATGCCTGGACATTTTGGAGTAACTACTTTAGGAGAAGAAATTAATAATTTAAATTACTTCTTGACAATTCTTTAAAATACTTTGAAATTTATTGGCTCTTCAAATTCTACCCAGTTAACATATATCATTGGAATTAAATACCAATCTCCTCTTTCTGGTGAAGACATTACTAAGTGGTCTTTTCCAGATTGTTCAATAATGCCATTGTATATCTTGTCTCTCCATTCATTTGAATCGGGGAATGAACAAAATACTTTGGCTTTTTTTCCTTTATTTAATCTTAAAATGTTTTCAATATAGCTTTGTTCCATAGGTAATGTATTTGTACTTACTTCTTGTTCTGGAGCGAAGTTATTCATATTATTTGGAAATGTAGGATTTGGATAATATGTTCCATTCATTTTTTTCACCTCAATAGATATTATGAAATAAGTATTTAAAATATTATTAAAATGTGTTATTATATTCAACCAAAGAGGGAATGGTTATGCAAATTAGATGTATAAGTGATAGTGAAAAAGAAAGTATTACTGAATATTTAAAACTTTTAGATGGTCTTGTTGGTAAAAATACTGATTTAGTAGAAATGATTTATGATAATAAAAAAATTGTAGTGTCTTCTGGTGAAAGCGCTGTTGGTGTAGTTGTAAACGATGGAGATGCTCTTAAACCTTATTTTATTAATATGGATGATAAAAATCTTCCAGTATTTGGTAATCTTACTTATATATTTAATGTTGCAGATTTTGAACTTAAAGAAGTAATCCAAACTAATGTTATAGATGATTCAGAAACTAGAGTATCTTATTTAAAAAGAACAGATAATAATCCGCGAGATATAATTGTGTATTTTCAATATTTATCAGGTATTAATTCTTGTTTGGAATTTAGATATGATGTTACTATGAGAAATACTTTAGAACATTCTCTTGCATATACTTTGTATCAATTACCTGATGATATTCGTTTTGAATATTTAAAGAAATATGGACCAATTGTAAAAAAGAAAAAACATTTTTATGGAAGAAGTATAGATGAAGAAAATGTCTATTATTCACCATTATTTGTGATTAAGGAAATACCTTATGGTCAAAAGAGTAAAACTTTTGATGGACACATTTTAATGCAACAATTTGAGAATTTAGGATTTGAAAAAAATATTCCTTTTGAACTTTCGTCAATTTTAACAGACACAAATGAAGAGTATAAAACTCTTAAACTTATTAATAATCAATATAAAAATTATATAAAAGGACAAAAATAGCCAATATTTGTTCTTTTTTTTCACCATTTTTTCATACACTATTTAGAGATTGTGGTATAATTGTTATAGGAGGTTAGAAATGAAAAAGTTTTTTGAAAAGCATGATTTATTCAAAATTACAGGAATTGTAGTTTTAATTGCTGTACTATTTACTTGGTTAGTTAGTTCATCATACTTTAGTGCAGGAACTTTAGCAAGCAATGAATTTAGTAGAGTTGGTTTATTTGATTTAACTACTTATGGTTTATTACAAATATTCTATTTTACTGTTGTATTCATGTTTGTTATTGTTGTAGGCGGATTCTATAAGTTTATTGGATCATTAGAAGTTTATGATAATTTAACTACTAATATTGCAGCAAAATTTAAAGGAAAGGAAAAAGTATTAGTTGCTTTATCTATCTTAGTATTTGGTGCATTAGCTGGTATTAGTACTGAGTATTTAGTATTATTTGCTATTATACCATTTGCTATTAGTATTCTTGCAAAAGCAAATGTTGATAAGATTACTGGTTTAGTTTCTACATTTGGCGGAGTATTATGTGGTATTCTTGGTGCTACTTATTCTCCTAAAATTGCAGGTATTTTAGTAGATGCTACTAATGGTTTAGGAGTATCTTATGGATTTGAAATAGCATCAACTGTTATTCTATTTGCAGTTTCATATCTTTTACTTACATATTTTACTTTAGCTAGAATGAGTAAAATTCAAGATAGAAAAGATAAAATGGCAGAAACATTAGTTGATCCATTTATTACTGTTAAAGAAACTAAAGAAGATGATAAGAAAAAAGGTAAGGCTAAGAAAAAAAGAAAAGTATCTTCTGTTGGATTAGTAGTTGTACTTGCTATTGTATTCTTAGTAATTATACTTGCTTATATTGGATGGGAAGCTGCATTTGGTATTAAGTTATTTGCAAACGTAACTGATTGGATTAAAAATGCAACTTTATTTGGCGAAAATGTTTATTCTTATATTTTAGGACAAACACTTGCTCCATTTGGTGAATGGGATTTACTTGCTGCAGCTGGTTTATTACTATTTGCAAGTTTAGTTGTAAAATTCGTTTATCATATTCCATTTGATAAAATGTTAGATGAATATCAAGAAGGATTCAAAGTAATAGTTAAACCAATCGCGATATTAATGATGATTTATCTAGTACTTGAAATCACTATTATATTCCCAACACTTGCTTATTTTGTTGATAAAATCATGAGTTTAGGAAATAACTTTGGAACACTTTTTGCATCAGGTGCATTAACTAGTTTATTTGCAGTTGATTTCCAATATGTTGTTAGTACAGTTGGATCTGTATTCTTAAACTTCAAAGATGTTAATATTGCCGCATTAATATTACAATCTGCTTATGGTGTAATTCAATTTATTGCTCCTACAAGTGTTATATTAATGTTAGGTCTTTCATGCTTAGATATTAAATTTAAAGATTACTTCAAATTCATTTGGAAATTTGCTTTAGCAATATTAGTTGTAGTCTTTGTAATACTAGCAATATTACTATATGTTTAAGAGAACTAAAAATAGTTCTCTTTTTTGTTTAATAAATTAATTGACTTAAATTATTTTATGTTATAAAATAGGCTTAGTGATGCAGAGATTATGTACTTAGTAGTTATATAAACACTTGATAAGAGAAAGAATATCATTGGCTGAGAGTATTCTAGAGTTTATTTATATAATGAATTTCAAGCATAGGAGTATCGAACCGTGATTTCGCGTTAAGAAATAAAGAGCATGTAAGTCATGAACTAGGGTGGTACCGCGAGTATAGTCTCGTCCCTAGATTCGTGACTTTTTTTATTTAGAAAGAGGGAATATATATGCAAGAAAAAGCTAATGAGATTAAAGAGTCTTTATTAAGTGAGATTGAATTAGTTAAAGTTCCACAAGATTTAGTTGAATTAAAATCTAAGTATCTTGGAAAATCTGGTATGATTACTGAACTTACTAAGAATATGAAAGATTTATCAGCAGAAATGCGAAAAAGTGTTGGGATGATTTCTAATACTTTAAAAACAGAAGTAACTGAAATAATTGATAATAAAGAAAAAGAAATTCAAGACAGACTACTTAATGATAAGTTAATGAATGAAGTTATTGATATTACTTTACCAAGTAAGAAAATTAAAAGAGGTTCACTTCATCCAATGACAAGATTAACGGAAGAGTTTGAAGATTTATTCGTATCTATGGGTTATACAGTTTATTCGGGACCAGAAATTGAAAGTGATGAAAATTGCTTCCAAAAACTTAATTTACCAAAAGGGCATCCAGCAAGAGATGCACAAGATACTTTCTATTTAAAAGATGAAGTTGAGTCCTTCTTACTTCGTAGTCAAACTTCAACTGCTCAAGTTCGGGCAATGGAAGAAAATACAGAAAAAGGACCAATAAGAATAGTTTGCCCTGGTAAGGTTTATAGAAGAGATGAAGATGCAACACATTCACATCAATTTATGCAAATTGAAGGTTTAGTAATTGATAAAGATATTTCAATGGCTGATTTAAAAGGAACTCTTGAAATGTTCTGCAAAAAAATTTTAGGTGAGAAAACTCAAGTAAGATTTAGACCAAGTTATTTCCCATTTACGGAACCATCTGTTGAAGTTGATGTTACATGCTTTAAATGTGGAGGTAAAGGATGTAATCTTTGTAAACAAACTGGTTGGATTGAAGTATTAGGTGCTGGTATGGTTCATCCTGATGTTCTTACAATGAGTGGTTATGATCCTAAAGTTTATCAAGGATTTGCGTTCGGTACAGGAATTGATAGATTTGCAATGTTTAAATATGGTATTCCTGATATTAGAACTATTTATGGTAATGATATAAGATTTATTGAACAATTTGATAGAAAGGATGAAGACTAGTGAAATTAAGTAGAAGTTTTGTTAAAGACTATATTGATTTAGATGATAGCTTAAGTATTAATGATATAGCCGATGCAATGACTGGTGTTGGTAATGAATATGATTCAGCTGGCCCTTTAATTGATTGTACAAATCTAATTACTGGTGAAGTAATTGATTGTACTCCTCACCCTGATTCTGACCATCTACATTGTTGTAAAGTTAATGTAGGAAAAGAAGTACTTGATATTGTCTGTGGTGCTCCTAATGTTCGAAAAGGAATAAAAGTAGTAGTTGCTCTTGATGGTGCTAAACTTCCAGGTGGTGAAATTAAAAAGGGTAAAATACGTGGCTGTGAATCTAATGGTATGTTATGTGCTAAATGTGAACTTGGTCTTGATAATAAATACTTAGAAGAAAAAGATCATACAGGTATTCATGAATTACCTGAAGATACACCAGTTGGAATAGATCCACTTGAAGTTATGGGATTGAGTGATGAAGTAATTGATTTTGAATTAACTTCTAATAGAGGTGACCTATTAAGTGTTATAGGTATGGCATATGAATTAGGTGCTATTTATGATAAACCTGTTAAAGACATTGATTTAAAATATCAAGAAAATAAAGAAAATATAAATGATGAATTTAATGTTGATGTAAGAACAGATGATTGTAAATTATTTCTTGCTAAAAAAGTAAAGAATGTTCAAATTAAAGAAAGTCCTGAATTTATTAAGAGTAGATTAATAGCTTCTGGTATAAGACCAATTAATAATGTTGTTGATATATCAAACTATGTAATGTTAGAAACTGGTCAACCATTACATTATTATGATGCAGATCGTTTAGGAGATACATTAGTTGTACGTAATGCACTAGATGATGAAAAATTAACTACACTTGATAATCAAGAAAGAAACTTAAGTTCAAGTGATATTGTTATAGCTGATAAAGAAAAAGCTGTTGGTCTTGCAGGTGTTATGGGCGGACTTTCAACAGAGGTTGAAGAAACTACTAAAAATATAATTGTTGAATCAGCTATATTTGACGCTATTAAAGTTAGAAAAACTAGCAAGAAAATATTAAGAAGTGAAGCTTCTAATAGATTTGAAAAGGGTCTTGATCCTAATAGAACTTATATGGCTATTGAAAGAAGTTGTGCTCTACTTGAACGTTATGCTGATGCCGAAATTGTTGGTGGTTTAGTAGAAGTTAAGAAACTTGATATAGTTGATAAAAAAATTGACATAACTATGCAAAAGATTGAAAGTGTTTTAGGTATTAATATTTCTAAGGAAGAAGTTGCTTCAATATTTAAACGCTTAGGTTTTACTGTTAATGATAATGATACTTATTTAACTGTAGTAGTTCCTTCAAGAAGATTAGATATAAATATACAAGAAGATTTAATTGAAGAAGTTGGTAGAATTCATGGAATGGATAATATTAAAGGAAAACTTCCTGTATTAGATGTAATTCGTGGATATTATGATAAGACTAATCGCTTGATAAAACATAAACTTGCTGATATGGGGTTAAATGAAACTATGAGTTATACTTTAATTCCTAATGATAAGGTACATTTATTTACAAATGATGAATTTGAATCAGTCACATTAAATGACCCAATGAGTGAAGATAGAAATACTTTAAGATATAGTTTAATTTATTCATTAAATGAAATTTATAAATACAATAAAGCTAGAAATAATTCTAATAT
>CAZWST010000001.1:0-81675 GCA_964636965.1 uncultured Muribaculaceae bacterium | reverse complement strand
AAGAGAATTTTCTCTATTTATTATAATATTACTCCTATTCTTAGTTGTAATTATTCTACTTCTAAAATAGCAAAAGCATCTGATTTCACAACTAAGTGATTTCAGATGCTGTACCCAAAAGGGATTGCATTTGATCAACCACAATCAAATGTATCCTTCTTTAATTTATGCAAGTTTCCTTGACATATTCATTATATCACTAAATATAATAGATTAGCAAGTAGCTTATAAAAAATTTATCTTTCAAAAAAACTTCTAATTTTTATTAGAAGTTTTTAAGCAATATATTTAAGTATTTTATCTTTACTTTTACTTTCTATTCTTGATACTTTAACTTGTGAAATACCAAGTAGTTTAGCTACCTCACTTTGAGTTAAATCTTTATTGTATCGGTAGTCAATTACAGCAGATGATAACGGATCTAAACTTTGAATAGAATCATTTAAAAGTATTTTTTCATCTAAGTTTAAAGATTCTCCAACTTGAATACTTGCATATTCATCATCCAAACTAAACATATCTTCCATTAAAGTAACTACATATTCAATTTCCGATAAATCCATTTCTAAATATGCACTTATATCCATAAGACTCGGACATTTACCTAATTCTTGAGTTAAATGAGAATAAGCTTTAGTTACTAATTTATAAACATGCAAATAATATTTATTCATCTTTATATTACGACTTTTAACTGATAATTCATACATCTCTCCAAATACATACTTTTTAGCATATTCACTAAAAACCACATCAGGATTATTATAGTTTCTGTATGCTTTAATTAGTCCCAAACAACCGGCTTGATATAAATCTTCACTTTCTACATTATAGAATTTTCGAGCTATACTTTTTATTAACCAATCGTACTGCCGTAAGTCATCCATTATACTTTCAAGATATTTAAAGCCACTAATTCATTAGATACATTGTCGTAATCTGCAATTGTATTTATCTTATTATTCACAATAAGTACTTTTCCCTGATTCATCTTAGCTTCTTCTCCTGCACTAATAAGTGCTTTTTCTCCAATTGAATCTAAACACACAAGTTCTCCTAGATTATATACAACATAACGTATTCCATAGTCTTTTATAATCGGGATTACATATTCTAAAAACTTATCTGAAGTATTAGCATTTAAATTTCCTTTTAATCTAACGAATAAAATACCTTTCCTATATTCCATATTAATTTTTAACATAATTATCACCCAATTAGAAGTTTACTCTAATTGTATATACGATTAAACGGATTCGACAAAACGAAAAAAAACAAGACAAAATAAGATGTAAATATTTATGTATAAAATAATGTATTCGGTTAACAATATTAGTAGAAATGAGGTTGAGACATGAATACATTACAGAAAGCGTGTTTAGTTATTACTATCATTGGAGCGCTTAACTGGGGATTTATAGGTTTACTAGACATCAATATAATTGAATCAGTATTTGGTGTGGGATCTGTAATCGCAAGAGTTATTTACTCAATTGTAGGATTAACAGGTTTGATTAATGTTGGTATCCTATTTACTCATTTAGATGAAGATTAAAAAAATAAAGAGCTAAAAATTAGCTCTTATTTTTTTATCTAGGCAAAGTAAGGATTCCATCTTTATAAGTAATTTCTTTAACACTTGGATTTTCACTTAACCCTGGCATAGTAAGAATAGATCCAAAATAGCAAACTATTAATTTAGCTCCATTCTTAACTTCAATATTAGTTAAAACCATCTTTTTATTACTAATATCTCCTTTTAAATTTTTATCATCACCCAAACTATATTGAGTCTTAGCAACACATATCGGATATTTATATTTATCTAAATAATTTATTTTGTTCATAACTTCAAATGAACAAGTAAAACCTTCAGCATGACAAATATTCTTAACATACGTATCTATCTTCGAATAAAGATTATCTTCCAAGTCATATAGATAATTAATCTTATTCTTTTCGGAAGTAAGAAGTACCTCGTGAGCAAGATCTAAAGCTCCAATTCCACCTTTATCAAATACTTCATTAACGACACTCTTAACTCCTAAAGCACTTGAATAATCTTTAATAAAATTAATATCTTCTTCCGTATCATCACTAAATTTATTTATGGTAACAATTACATTATTGTTCATAAGTAGCAAGTTATTAACATGAGTTTTTAAATTATATATACCACTTTCTAAAGAACCATCGCCGCATTCTTTTAATGCTCTAACAGTTGTAACTAAAACTATAGCATTTAAATCAAATTTATTATCACGAGTTAAAATATCCATAAATTTATATGCTCCAGCATCTGCTCCGAAACCAGCTTCAGTAACTACATAATCAGCATGATTAGTTGCAGTCTTTAAAGAGATAATTGAAGAACATCCATGTGCAATATTGGCAAAAGGTCCACCATGAACTAAACTTGCATAACCACCACTTGTTTGAACTAAGTTAGGTTTAAAAGCATTTTCTAAAATTCCAAGTAAAGCATCTGTAATTGAAAGAGCACTTAAGTGAATTGGATTCATTCGAGAGTTATATCCAATCACGATATCATCTAATCGTCTTCTTAAATCATTCATATCTTTTGCAAGAGTAAATACTGCCATTATTTCACTAGCAGCAGTAATAGAGAATTCTTCATCTCTTCCATTTAATTTAACATGTCTTAAAGCTCGATCATTAATATCTAAACATCTATTAAATGTCACATTTGCAATATCCAATTTATTATCATGATAAATTTCATTATCTATAACTGAAGAAATCAAATTATTAGCTGTTGTTATTGCATGAAAATCTCCCGTAAAATGTAAGTTAATTTCATTTTCTGGTAATATTTTTGAGTTACCTCCACCAGTTGCTCCACCTTTAAGTCCAAATACAGGTCCCATAGATGGCTCTCTTAAATTCACTATAGATTTATGTCCCTTAATATTTAATGCATCTGAAAGCCCAATAGCTACTGTGGTTTTCCCTTCACCATACTTAGTTGGAGTAGTTGCTGTAACTAATATAACTTTAGCTTTACCAAACTTCTCTTCTGGTTTTACTTTAGCCATATAGTCTCCATAAGTAACTAAATCATCAAAGTTATAATTTTTCCCTATAATTCTAATGTTTTCCATATAATCATCTCTTTTTTATCTTCTATAATAACATAAATAAACGAAAAAAAGAATTAAAACTAATTCTTTTCTACTACATACATAAAATTATCACGATTTACAACAGTTACTTCTGCTTTAGTATCATAACCTAAATCACTACTATAAATTATTTCTGCATCAAATACATAAGATGGTAATTTAGTATTACTATTATTTAACTTAAACTCTGAAGTTTTAACATTATTTATCTTAATTTCTGATACCACAGGAAGACTTTGATTTCTTTTTCCATTAGTATTATCTTCTACATATTTATAAATAGTGTCAGTTACATTAGTAACATAATTATCTCTTGCTTCTGGTATAACTTCTTCAATACCACCAATATCATATTTATTAATCTTAGTCTTAATCGTATATAAATCTATTAAAAATAGTTTAGCTATACTCTCAGCATATGCATCATTATCAATATTTCCACTTTCAAGATTTTCTTTTAATTTTGCAAATTCAACACGATAATACTCAGAATCTAAATCATCTACGGTAATACCATATCCAGCTATTTCTTGGGTATTGGTTTTAGTAGTCTCACTTTCAGTTTTGTTTTCTTTATCTTTTAAGACAAAGAAAGAAATAACTCCAATTAAACTAACAACTAAAACAATAACTATTGTAAAAAGAACAATTCTTTTAGTATCAGACAACTCTTTTTTTTCTTTTTTCTTACTCATATCTTTCCACCTACTTTACTCTCTGCATTAACAACTCTCTCAATTAAATTATAGACGATTATATCATTTGATATAGTTAATATTTCATCAGCATATTTTCTTCTTTTATCTATATAATCATCATCTAATATTTCTGACTCAAAGAATATTTTAGTCTCATTCTTTGAATTATTATAATAAACTTTATTAGTTAAGAAATTTCCATTTGGAAAAACCACTACATTATCATCTTTAATAGAAAATATATCATGTCCCAGTTGATATTTATTAACAATTCCTAACATATTAGCAAGTGTTGGTAAACAATCAATCATTCCCATTGGATAACTAATCTTACCAGTAATCTTTTTATCTTTAGTCCATAGAATTAATGGAGTTTTCTTAAATAGTTCATTCTCATAGTAATCATAATCTACATACTTTGGATCACTTTCTTCTCTTTGCTCTCCTGTTAAGAAATCATAATTAATAAACCTTCCAAATTCTTTTCTCGATAACTGTGCTGCATGATCTCCATAAAGAACAAATAAAGTCTTATCATATTCGTGATTACTTCTAACATAATCTAAATATTCACCTAAACATTTATCAGCATAATGAACACTTTTAATATAATTACCCATCATAGTCAAATCTTTTTCTTCTAAATAATCATATATTATTTCATTTCCAAGAATATCTTTTTTTCCTGTATGATATGTTACATCAAAATTTGAAAAAGGAATACCATCTTTCATAAAAGGTGTATGATTAGATAATGTTATAATAGTACCCATATAATTATTATATTCATCTGTATCATTTACCATTGTATTAATATCTTTAATAATAGATTCACTTTGTTTAAAGAATGAATGATCCGATAAACCTAAACCAACTTCTTCATCTATTGTATAGTGATCTTGTGAATAAAAATCCATATACCCAAGCTTTGGATGCATTTTATTTCTATTCCACATACTTGCTTTATTACCATGCATTGAAAATGTATAATAACCTTTATCAGCTAGTAAATTTTGAAGTGTTATATAACTTCTATTATAGTAAGATACAAAGACAGTACCACTTTGAACAGGCATCAAACTTGATGAAAAAGTAAATTCTGTATCACTTGAAGTTCCGGCACTTACTTGTGGATAGAAATTATCAAAGTACATGGACTCTTTAACTAATTTATTTAAATTAGGAGTAACTTCTTCACCATTTATTTTTAAATCAATTAAGAAAGACATAATACTTTCCAAGTGCATCACGACAACATTATACCCTTCAAATAAGCCAGTATATTCATTTTCTTCATGCTTATAAGGATTTTCTTTAAAGTAAGTTGTAAATCTTTCTACAGCCTCTTCATATCCAAATAAAGAACTAAGCCTATTAATAATAGTTTGTACACCATCATTAAGTTGATAAACAATTATACCAAATCTCTCAACATTATATTCCCTATTCCATTGTTTAGAAAATCTCGAAACATCAGTACCTGTAAGAAAAGCAACATTAATAGATAAACAAATTCCACTAAATAATAAAACTTCAATAAATAGTTTCTTACCTACTTCAATCTTCTCAACAACACTAAAGTAATCTTTCTTTACTAAGTACTTATGAATAAAATAATAAATTACTGGTAAAATAATATATATTAAATGAGTTAGTTTTATTTTTTCATAAACAGCATCTGTAACTTCTCCTGTTTGACTTAAAGATGCAAGTAATCCAAAAGATGCATAAGAATTAAAGAAAGAATAATAAACAGAGTTAATAACATTCATTATCGTAATAACAATCATAATTGTAAGAAAATAAGGAAACTGTTTTCTCGGTTTAAAAAGATAGGCAAAAGCCCCAAACACAAGAATTAAAGCTAAATCAAAAAATATTGCACCTAAATCAAAAAATTTACCAATCGTGAAAGTTCTTAATAAAGAACAACTAAGAAGACACAATAAAACATAAGAAATAAATTGGACATTATATCTAAAAAAGTTTGCATAATTCTTTTTATTTTTACGAATAAAAAGGGAAAAATCAAAGTTTTTAAGTTTTTTTCTAAAAGACTTAATTTTTTTATTTAATTTAGCCATATTAATTTACCTTCCACTATGAAACATTATAGCATAAATAAATTAATTTTTATAGATAATGACTAATTAAACTAGTATTTTTTATAAATACGTCTTTGCTTCATAGTCTGTTTTGCTTTTCTTGTGTCAAAAACAACATCAATGCTCGTATCAAAACCTGATGATTTTAATAAAGATAATAACTTATCAAACGATACATCTTCTGAACCTGTTTCATCATAAGTAGAAAAACTAACTGTAAAGCCAGAATTTCTCATTTTACGAATAAACTCATTATAATTAACTATTCCTTTAACCATCCAGTCTCCTGTCTCGCTTATGTCAATACCATTATCATAAGCATACTTATCCATATCAGCACCCTCAACACCAGAAAACAAAGTATTAAAGAAAAATTCTACAGGAACATAATCATGAGAAACATTACCATCTATATCATCCATTAATTTATCATATTCTCTGTTTATAGTATCCCTATCATAAGCAGTAGAAGAATTATAATATTCTTCAAAGAAATCCATTCTTCTCTTTTCATATTCAGAAGTGACTATTACACCAATAAATGTTGTTATTTGTAAAAAGCTAACAGGTATTCCCTTATCACGTGCAAATTTAAAAGCTTTAGCAAATAAATCTTCACATTTACTAATAACTTCATCTGTTTTATCTAACTCAATAAAATGTTCTAAAGTTCCTTTATCTCCCAATCTATCTTCATCACTTTGAAAATATAATTCAGTATATTCTTTTTTATTTTGTACATCTCCCATAAATTCATCTCCTAAATTAAGTAATACAACTATTCTAACAATTAAATAGTTGAAGTGCAACACTAATTTTATCTTGATTTAAAAGAAAATATTTGTTATATTAATTATGCAAACAAATGCAGGTGTGGTTCAACGGCTAGAATGCGACCTTGCCAAGGTTGAGACGGGAGTTCGATTCTCCTCACTTGCTCCATTGAGGAATCTGCTCGGAACTTTTCTGAGCTTGATATATAAATCTATCGAAAGATAGATTTTTTTGTGTTCCGAACTCCATATGTGAGCTTGGAAATACAAATAAATCATCCAATCGAAAGAAAGGATGGTGAAAATAATGAAACAATTTTATATCTATAAGTCTATGATGAAATATTTAACTGATAAAAACTTATCTTTAAATGCTAAAGGTTTATTGAGTATTGTTTTATTTCAAGATGAAATCATTGGAACTGAAATAGAAAAATTATGTACTGATAATAAAGAAGCAATAAAAGGTGCCTTACTTGAATTAAAAATTAATAAATATGTTAAGTATGATTCAGAATCAAAAAGACTACTTGCTAGTCCTACTCCTTATACAGAATGGGATAAAGATGATTATGAATTATAGAAAGGATAGAGTTTTATGTTAAATATTACAACTCAAGAAGTGCCTATTGCTGAAGAACTTAAAACAAAGATTCAATTTATATGTGATTTTTGTAATGTTAAGGCAAATTTTATCAATGGTTCTATTCGTAGGATTGAAAAAACAAATATCAATTATATAGAGCCAAATAAGATAATAATTAAAGGTACTACTTTTCTTGCATTTAATCATAGCCGTGATGTTTATGTAGAAAATCTACAAAAGCGTATAAATATTAGCGATTTACAAGATTATATCAAAAGTCTATGAGCTATTGACATTATTTTCAAAAATGATATTATAAATAACTAATGAAAGAGGTATTCTCTAGAAAGAGAGGTATATCTATGATAAAATATATATGTAAACAAAAATTTTATAATATTGAAAATTTTGAGGAGTCAGTAGTATTTAGACTTTACTAGATACTATTGACTCCTCTTTTTTAGTAAAAGGAGTTGAATATATGGGAATATTAAACAATGATATTAAAGTTCGTGCTGGTCTTTATATGAGAGTTTCAACCGAAGATCAAGCTCGTGAAGGATTTAGTTTACCAGAACAAAAAGAACGATTAGAAGCTTATTGTAAGCTAAATAACTTTGAAATAGTAGATTATTATGAAGATGCTGGAATAAGTGCTAAAAAAGGAAATTACAGACCTGAATGGGAAAGATTAAAAGAAGATATTGTAAATAAAAAAATAAATACTATGATTGCTTTAAAACAAGATAGAATAACAAGAAGTATTTATGACTGGGAAAATATTTTGAGTTTCTTAGAAGAAAATGAAGCATATTTGGACTTTGTATATGATGATATTAACACTACTACTTCAAATGGTAGAATGATTTCTCGTATTATGATGAGTGTATCCCAAAACGAAATTGAAAGAACTTCAGAAAGAACAAAAGTTGGTCTTGCTGGAGCAATTAAACAAGGACACATTCCACATCAAGCACCACTTGGTTATAAGCATGTAGATAAATCACTTATACCAGATGAATCTACTAAAGATATTGTAATTAGAATTTTTGATTTGTACCATAATGGACTATCATATCAAAAAATAGCTAATTTATTTAAAGAAGAAAAAGTTCTAGGCAAAGAAAATTGGAGAGATAATACAATCTTGCATATTATTGAAAATGAAATATATAAGGGAGATTTTGTTCATGGTAAGAGAACAAAAAATCCTACTTATTATGAAAATGTTGTTGAACCAATTATTAGTAAAGATTTGTGGGAAGAATGCCAACAACAGAAAAGAAATAATTCAAGAGCATATTCAAGAACCTTAACTTATATCTTCTTACAAAAATGTTTATGTCCTAAATGTGGAAAGATTTTAGGTGGTAAAGCCTGTAAGAAAAAAGGTCATGAATATTTCTATTATTATTGTAGAGATTGTAAGTTAAATATAAAGGAAACTGAAATTGAAAGAGGTTTTAAAGATGTTGTGGATCAACTAACTGAATATGATTCAATTGTTAATCAATTCTTTGTGCCTATGGTAATTAAAAACTTTGATGAGCCGAGAGAAAAAATATATAAAGAAATTGATACTCAAAAACAAAGGTTAGAAAGAGCAAAACTTGCTTATGTAGATGGTGCATTTACTCTTGATGATTATAAAGAAAAAGCAAAAACTATTGAAGATACAATTAAGTCATTAGAAGAAAAAATTAGTAATGCAGATAAATTTGAAGTATTTAATTATTCAGCAAAAGATATTTTAATATCTCGTGATGTTGCGTTCTTAAATAGTAAAATTCATCCAGAAGAATATCAAGAAAGAATTAAATCTTGGAATAAAAGAACTCGTGAAGAAAAAGCAATGTTGGTTATGAACTATGTAGATACTATTGAGTTAGAATTAATTGGAACAGAATGTTTTGCTAAAAATATTAATTTTAGAGAATCAATAGCTAAGCCATGTAATGAACTTTATGATAAAGGTTATATAGATAGACCAACACCTGCTGTATTTGGAAATGTAGTTGGCGAACTAAGATTTAGTAATTATATACCTGAAGAAGAAGTTGGAGAAATTGTTATGAGACTTAAAAACTTTTACAATGTATCTTATACTGAGGCAACTTACTATGTTAAAAATCAAGTTTTCTTCTTCAATTTTGTAGAAGATAATTCAGCAATTGTAAGAGTATTCCCATTAGAAGATTATTATAAGAAAGACCCTAATGTAAAAATGGAAGAATATAAATTTGGAATTATCTATATCACCGAAGATAATATTGTTGTAACAAAAGATAAAGATGAGTTAGACAAATTATTTAATTACATTCCTACTGATACATCATATATGCCTTTTAGGGAGCTAAAAGATGTGCCTAGTAAACCAGTAAGAATGGAATTAATAAAGAAATAAAATACGTGGCACGTTTTGTTCTGAAAGAATGAAAGTGGCGATAGTATTTTATATCAATACTTTATGTAGTTTTATTTCATTACGTAGTTTTGAAATATTACGAAATAAAGAAAACGGATTCTAAGGTGTTAAACCTTGGCCCACTGGAATCTTGTTAGTATGACAAGATACCTAGGGGGTTATGTATTTTGTCATAACCAAATACACCTATAAAAAAGGATGGTGATTATAATAAGTGAACTTGCATATTCACTACATTTAGGTAGTGATAAAAATAGAAAAAATAGTGTAAGAAATTCTGCAAAAAATAATATTAGTAGTACTACTTCAATGAGCAATAACGCAATACAAAACACTAAACAATTATCAAAAGTAGATCATCATAATTACAGAATGTATGATAATAAGCAAGATGAGATAGTTATTGTTAAAGGTACTTCTTCTCTTTATAAAGATATAGAAAAATTTTATAAAAATGAATTTGAAGAAGCAAGACTTGAATACAATAATAAACAAACTAGAGATGATAGAAAAATAGATAATTACTTTAAAAAAGTTAGTGATAACTCTAAAAGCGATTTAGCTTGCGAGATTATAATTGAACTTGGAGATAAGAAGTTCTGGGATACTAAAGATTTAAATTATAAGCATAAAATGACTAGTGTATATTCTAAACAAGTTGATGATTTAGAACTATTAGTTCCAAACTTTAAAGTATGTAGTGCTATCATTCATTATGATGAAACAAGTCCACATATGCATATTGTTGGTGTACCAATTAAATATAATTGTAAAACTGGTATGTCTATGCAAGTAGGAAAAACTGATGTATTTACTAGAACTTCTTTAAAAGAATTACAAGATAAAATGCGAACTTTATGTATTGAAGAATATAACAAAGAGTACAACATGGAAGCAACTTTAAAGCAAAAACTAAAAGGAAGAAACAGAGATATTCATGTATCTGACATGACTAATTATCAAGAAACAAAAGATTTAATTGAAAAGCATCAAAAAGAAATAGATACAATAAGCAATAATTCTTTAGAACTTAAGTCTACTTCTACCGATATCAAAATTGAAATAGACAAGTTAAAAAAAGTTCCTTTAAGAGATGATTTATTTTTCATTTCTAAAGAGCAAAAAGATAAATTAGAAGATTATATTGATAAAGTTGATAAAACAACTGATAAATATAGAGATGTAAAAGAATTATCAGCAAACTTAAATATTATTACTAAACAAGTTAGGCAAGATTCAAAAAAAATTAAAAATTTACGAGAAAATAATGAAGCATTAGAATTAAGAGTTGATAATCTAACTACAAAAGTTAATGAACAACAAGATAGAATTGATGAGTTAAGGCAAGATAATTTCAATCTAAAATATAGATTTCAACAATTAGAACAATTCTTTAAAAGACTAGTTAATTTATTTAAGAAAATGATAAATAGAAAAGATAAAGAAAATTCTTATATTGAGGTTTTAGAAGATATGCATGACCATAAAATAATTAGTACAGAAACTTATGATAATATTTTAGGTTATGGAGAACAAGTCAAAGAAAAAGATGATTTTGAGTTATAATTATAAACTCTAATCATCTTTTTATTATTCAGAATATCTTATTTGCAAATTCAAAGTAAAATAAATTTTACCATTTTTTTCAAATAATTCTAACATTTTATATCGTGTTGTGCTTGGAGAGTCAAATTTTGTTCTATCAATTAAATATTTTCTTACTTCGTTTCTATAATAAATCAAGTCTAATATAACAACAGAACCATTTCTTTTAACAACTATAAGGCCTCCATTTACATCATTTATACCATCCCATTTTTTGCTAGGAAAAAATCCGAAACTTATTCCTTCTAAAAAATCTCCTAACTTTTTTAATGCAAATGTCTCATCATCAAATTTGGAAGACATTAAAAATAATGATTTCAAATTTTTTGTATTCTTTTCATAAGAATTAAGTAAAGCATCACCAAGATAATTTGGCATATTACTATCAATAAGTTTTAGATTATATTCAAAGTTATCATTTTGAACTTTTACAAAATTAATTTCCCCATTTAGTTTTCTAATCATCTTAATTCTATCAAGTAATTTAGTTCGTGTATCTATCGAATTTATTTTTTCTATATCAGCTTTAGATATTCCTTTAACTTCATAAACAAAGTTTGTCTGTGTACTTGCATTTAAAATAGTTGCAGGATTACCTAAGCTGGACTTAATACTATATTTTAATTCTTTTTCTTCACCAAGTCTTTTATCTAAAACTAAAGCTTGCAAATCAGCTTTTGAGTAAGAAGAAGCTTTTAATAAAACATCTGGAGTCATTTTAGATAATATTGCATTCGATCCAGATATTTCAAAAGCACCATTACCATTAATAGAATGTATGATTCCATCAAATATTAATTTTTTATTAAAAGCAATTTCTTCTTTTGAAATAAGTTGTTTAATATCATTATTAAAATACACTTGTACATCCATATTGTTTTCTAAAACATATTTAATAATGTTCTCTTGTTCTTTAACTGACAAATTTTTAACACTATATAACTCATTAGTTATTTCTTCTAAATTATCATCTACAATTGTTAAGTCTGGTTCAGATAGCATATGCAAAATTGCATATAGTTCTGACCATTCACCTTTATTCATTGCCATAAAATTCATCCAACCTTTCTATCATATACTTTGCCATTTCATGTATTACTGGAATAGATACTGAATTACCAAATAATTTATATTGCTGTGTATCACTAATTCCTTCAGGAAAAGAGAAAGTATCAACTCCGTTTTCAATAAATGCATAATTTATAAAACCTTGTAATTTTCCCCATTCGCGAGGTGTCATATTCCTTATTCCTTCAGTATTAATTGGATTTTTTTTACCAACTATTAAATTATCATATTCTTTATGATGTTGTCTTACTAAATTCCTTTCTTTACCAGAACCACCAGTTGCCATTATTGTATTTGAAACAGGATTATCTCCTTCATTAACAACTATATAACCAAAACCAGATTTAACTGCTGAATGATTATTTTTATGATTTTTTAATGTAGTTAATAATTTCTCCGATAAATAATATTTTGGATCAACATTATCATCCAATAAATCATATAAATTTTTATATATTTTATTATCAGAGTGATCTGGTAAATTAGGAAAAACATAATTATTTGGAATAATATCTCTCCTAAAACCCATTATAAATATTCTTGCTCTTTTTTGAGGAATGCCAAAGTCTTTTGTAGTTCTAACTAAATCTTTTGAATTATAAATAGGATTATCTCCACAAAAATCAACACCTACAATTTTATAATCTAATTCATCTAAAACTTTTGTAATAACTTTAAAAGTATTTCCTTTATCGTGTTTTAACAATCCCTCAACATTTTCTAACATAAATGCTTTTGGTCGTGTTCTTCTAATAATATCTGCAATATCAAAAAATAATGTTCCTCTAGTTTCATCAGCAAAACCTTTTTGAAGGCCTGCAATAGAAAATGCTTGACAAGGGAAACCACCTAGCAAAATATCATAATTTGTTTTCTTAACCTTTTCTTTAAATTCTTCTGAGGTAACGTCATTATATGAATCTTCACCATAAAGGTGTTTATAAGTAAGACATGCATACTTATCTACATCTGCAGATAAAACATTCTTAAATCTTCCTGTCATTTCATAACCTTTTCTTATTCCACCCAAACCTGAAAATAAATCTATCGTTTTGTATATCTTACTCATATATATCACCATTACCTCACAAATAATTATACCATAATTTTAAGTTATTCCTAAGTAACTTCTAAGAATTTATAAAAAATATGATAAAATATAAGTGGTGATTAAATTGAAGGTAATAACATTAAGACAACCTTGGGCAACATTAGTTGCAGAAGGAATCAAAAAATATGAATTTAGATCCTGGAAAACAAAATATAGAGGAAAAATATTAATTCATGCTGGGACTGGAATAGATAAAGAAGACATAAAAAAATATGATAATATGAATTTAGAGTTTCTTTCAAGAAGAATAGTTGCTATTGCGGAAATTGAAGATTGCTTAGAATTAGATGAGCAATTAAATAAAAAAATAATTGCTGAAAATAATATAGCATATGGGAATAAAATAAGAACTGGTTATGCATGGAAATTGAAAAACATAAAAAAGATTGATTATCACCGAGAAATAAATGGAAAGCTGGGCTTGTGGAATATAAATGATGAAACATTAAATTCAATAATAAATGATACATAAACAATTAATTCTGATGTAATTATAATAGTTTTTTTATTAGGAGGTAAAATATGTCAAAATTTATTGAAATACAAAATGCAATACTAAGCTTAGGACCAGGCGAATATCAGCGTTTTTGCTCAGAATATAGTATTAAAAAATTTGAATTTAGTAATATGCATGACTTAGGAAGCAAAGAAGGAACAAATAAAACAACCAAAGGAATTCCAGATTCTTATTCAATTGATGAAAATCAAAAATACACTTTACTAATGTATGGTACAGTAGAAAAAGAGTCAATTGCTAAACTAACCAAAGATATTAAAGAAGCATGTGATGAAAAGAAAACAGGAATAACGAAAGAACAAATTAAAGAAATTATTTGTTTTCATACAAATACAAATATAAAACCAGGAGATTATAATAAATTAATTAATTTGGTGCCAGGCATTAAAATAACTTTAATGGATATAGACTCTATGGCACATGACATTTGTGAAAATTATCAAGGCATTGCATATGATTTTTTAAATATACCAATAGATACAAATCAAATTAGTGATATAAAAACATTTATAGAACGTTATGATAAATTTTCAATTAATTCCCCTTTAGAGCTAGACTTTATATATAGAAAAGATAAAGATTTAATTTACAAAAATATTATGGATTCAAAAATGACAATAATATCTGGAAAGCCAGGTAATGGTAAAACCAAAATCTCATTAGAAATATTAAAGGAACTAGAACAAAAAGATAATTATACTCCATTATGTATTAGAATAAACGGTTTAAATTTATATGATGATATAAAAACATCTATAAAAAGTGATAAAAAGTATATTATATTTATCGATGATATTAATAATCTTAATGGATTAAACTCAATTATTGATTTAATAATAACTAATAAAAATGAAGAAATAAAAATAGTTGCAACTGTTAGAGATTATTTACTAGATGATGTTCTAAATAAATTAAATGCATGTATTGAACCTAATATTTATCTATTAAATAAAATGGAAGATTCAGAACTTATAGATATTTTAGAAAAAAATTATAATGTTAAAAATAAGAATTGGCAAGAAAAAATACTAAAAATAGCAAATGGCAATCCGCGACTAGCAATAATGAGTTTTATTGCTGTTAGAGACGGAAAGATAGAATCTTTAAATAGTGTGTATGATGTTTTTAAAAATTATTACGATAGTATTTTTAAAGAAAAAAATATATCATCTCATGAAATGGATATATTATTCTATATCTCATTACTATCTCCAATAAGTACTTCTAATGAAATTGTAAAAAAAATATTAAGTGATTTGCAAATTTTTGATGTAAATGAATTTAAAAAATTAAGAGATATGGAACTAATTGACTATTTTAATGAAGATGCATTAAAAATTTGTGATCAAAATTTTGCTAATTATCTATTATGCAAATATCTAATTGTTGATAAAATAATTACAATTTCAGATTTGTTAAAGAAACTATACCCTAATTTTATTAATAAATTTATTAATGCAATAAATATGATTAATGAACAATTTTATAATGAAGAAACACTTAATTACATAACAGCAGAAATAAATAAAGTATGGAATGAAGAGACTTATAACAATAATTGGAAATTTGTAGAATATTTTCATAATGTCAACCCTTCAAAGGCATTACTTAAAATTAAAAATAAAATTGACAGTTATACCAAAGAGGAACTTCCTGAAGAAATTAAATATAATAGTAATGTTTATTTAAATGATGGTTTATTAAATCTAATATCTGATTTTAAAAATACAGAATATTTAAAAATGTCTTTTGAATTACTATTGTCGTATCTTGAAAAAAAGCCAGGATTATATAATGAAATATGTAAAAGCCTTAAAGATTATTGGCTAGTAAAAGAATTATATCCTAGCTTTGCATTAGAAGTTGAAATTACTGGTATATTATATTCAAAGTATAAAGAAGAAGAAAATTCTAAAATGAAAGATATATATCATATATTATTAGAACAGTCTTTACTATATTGCCTAGAATTAGAATTTCATATTAGTGAACAGGGAAAAAATGCAAGAACAATTAATCTTATTACACTAAAATTGCAAGAAAGTGAAAATGTTTTCTTATTCAGAAAAAAACTATTTGATATCGTGTTTCAGCTATGCGATGAAAATAAATGTAATTATAAAATACTATTAAATGAGTCAATCTGGTTCTATGACAATGATCAAATAGAAATATTAAAAAATGATGTACAATATTTAGACGAAAACTACTTTATTAACTGGAAAAATATTTCTATAACACAGAGCAAAATATTATACTTACTAAAACTAAAATGCGAAAAATTAAAAGTAGATATACCAATTTCATTAGAAAAGTATAAAGAATGTCCAGAATTTCTAATAATAAATATATTTGAAAAATATGATTATGGAAAATCAAATAAAGAGTTAATACAATTTTTAGAAAACAAAAATAAAGAATCTTACACAAAAATATTTCAAACTTTAAATAAAGTTGAAAAACAAAACATAAAAGTTGACAACTGGAAAATACAAAGTTCATTGGATATCTTATTTAAATATTTAATAGCCAAAGACGCTTCTTTATTCAAAGATATTTTTAAATCGTATTTATATGAAGACTGTCCATTTGTAAACGGACTGTTCTTTATCAGAGATATATTAGATAAAGATTTATTAGATGCAATAATAGCTAATATAATAAAAAGTAATACAACAAAGAAATATTACTTATTAACATGTATACTTAATAACTATCATAATAAAAAATATATATTCATAGTAAAAGATTTTATAAAAAATCAAAATACTACTAATAAATATACTTTATCAATCGAAAGTGTTATTGAATATTCTAAGTACAATAAAGGATTATTAGAAAATTATACGAAGGAAATATTAGAGCAAGATGAATTTGGTTTGTATTCATGTTATACAATTTCATTTGCTGATGAAGAATATGCTGAAATTGTATATAATGCATTCGCTAATAAAAAGCTACTTGAAGAATTATATTTGAAATCAGTAGAATGTCATGGAGATTATGAAGGTAATTTAGGATATTTGTTGTGCATAAATAATTATGATTTATTAAACAAAATCCTCGAAAAAGATAGATATAATCATACAGGTAAAATCAAAAATATTATAAAAAAAATATGGACTCATCCTAAACATAATGAAATAATTTCTTATAATTACAATAAAATAATTGATTCTAACTTAGGATATTTGCGATTACACTCATTATTTGAATCAGCTACAGAGGAAAATATAAAAAATAATCAAATAGGCTGGTTCAAAAATAAGATATTAGAATCTAAGAATGACAAAGAGGAAATTTACTATTTATTTTATGTAATTGGAGAGAAAGACAATAGTTTAAAAGAAGAATTGATATTATTTTTGCTAGATAATACAAATAATATTGAAATATTCAAAAATGTATGTCTATTCTCCCATTCTGAATCATGGAGTGGAAGTAGAATTCCAATTATTGAACAAAAGATAGAATTTATTCAATCTTTACTAACAAAAATTAAAGGAAAAGATAAATTATTATATATAGAGCATATTAATTATTTAAATGAAAGAATTGATAGTTATAAACAAGAAATTAAAAGAACACAAATTGAAGAATATGTTGATGACTTTCTTAACTAACAAATAGTATTTCAAAAAAAGAATAAAATGTGCTATAATATTTATAGATGGATGATTTATATATCATCCTCATACGAGAAAAAGTTGTGTAATCACTCAACTATGGCTCCATTAAAAAATAACTTACGGACTATTTTAGTTCGTAAGTTTTTATTTTATAAAAATACACTATCGAATTGCTTTAAGTGTTTCTAAATTAAATACTTTTTTACACTTATCTTGCTTTAGAGCTTTTCTATTAAAAAAATTGTCGATATTCCAATATTATTTGGAATTTCTAAATCATCCATCCATATATTTTAGAAAAAAAACTTATCTAAATTATATTTTTTTAATCTATCTCTTTGATCATTGGAAAACCAATCTGTATAAACTATTAACTCATACTTATTAAATAAATCCTATCTATTCTTTAGTTTTATTTTTAAAATGCCCAGATGAATATTTTATTGGTAATCCAAATAGATTATCAACTTGAACATTATCCATATTTGATAAATCTCCTACTGAATTAATTCCCACCAAAGGATTAGACCAACAACATTGAGAAGCATCAATTATTTTATATTCTCCTTTTTTGGTAAGATAAGCATTAAAATTATGAGCTTCTAAAAAATCTACACCACTCAAGGTTCCCCCTAACATATAACACTCATACCCTAAAAAAGCTAAAGCATTTTGTATTAACATCGAATACTCTGTACATGCAGCAATTCCAGAACCCTTAAGTTGTGATAAATCTAACTCTATATCAGAGTTTTCTTCAACTTCTTCCCAGTTAATAGAACTTAAAAATTCCTTAGATCTCATATATAAAGATTCATCTTTAAAGTAGCTATATCTTAAATTATCTAAATATAATTCAGAAAAATCTTCTAGACTACCAGCATAGTCACTATGACTATAATAATGTATAACATATGGCAAATTTTCTCTCGCAAAATATCTATTATTAGGTTGAAAATCTCTTAATAATTTTGACACTTTTCCATACGGAGTATAAATATCTAAAGAAAAATAGTTTCTTACTAATTGAATAAGACCTTTAAAACTCATTCCTTTTTTATCCATGTTTGCTCTTATATAATCTATTAAATAATCATAAAAATCAATATCATTACTTATATGATAAATTACATCAGTGGCCATATTACCTTTAAAGGAAACATTAAATTCTGAATCAATAAAACCATCATAGAATAACACTTGATCAGTACCCTGTTCTTTAATGCTTTCATATCTTAACTTTTTATATTCATCACTTTTAAGAGTCTCTAATCTATACTTTTTTATTTCATCATTAGTTTTACCTGACCTAATTAAATCTCTTAAATCTTCTACACTAAAATTCATAAATAACCTTCTTACTTAACTTCTAAAGTAATTGTATCAATATTAGATTTACAAATTTCATCTTCTATTTTTTGTTGCATATTTTTAGCATTTATAAAATCAGCATTTCTTAAATTAGTTCTAATTCTTAATAATTCATCACTTATATGCAAATATATTATTAAATCACAATCCAAAAGTACTGTACCAAACATGGGAACACCTTTTGTAATTGATAACCTTGTTCTTACAAGTTCATCCATTTTTTTACCAATTTCTACGGTCCATGGAGTACTACAAACATAATCAGTTTCTTCTTTAGTTAATAAAGGAAATATTGCATCATCCATATCTAACCCCATATTAAGATTTTTTATTAATGTTGATTTACCAGTACAGGTTGTGCCAATTACACAAATTCTTTTATCTTTATTTTCATTTAATATTTTTTCTAATCTATCTAAAAGCTCATCATTAGTACTCATAATTAATTACCTCAATCTAATAATATTATACTATATAATATAATAATTAACTATATTATAAATAAGATAAAAAAAGATAAAGATTAAAATCTTTATCTTCCTTTTCCTTTATCTTTTTCTATCTTTCTACTTGTACAACAAGGAATTGTGTCACTTCCTTCAGGTACAGCAACCATACAGTCTCCTAAAATTTGACCCTTAAGTAAATCTGATGTAGCAACATCAAGCATTTTTAAAGCGTTAGGGTTTGCATCTATTTCAGCAGAAGTAGTATGCTCAATTGTTCCCAAATCCATTCCAAAATTTAATGATACACTTACTGGTCCTTCTTGATAAGTTGGTGCCATATTTGCAACAAAAGCTTGTTCTCCCTCTGGTAAAGCATAAACTGATACTTTATCTAAAGCAACTTCACTTTCTTCAGGTGCATAAGTAAAATGAATACAAACAGCTCCCGATTGAGGAAAACCATATTGCATCATAAATTTATATTTACCTTCACTTTCAAGTTCACTATCACGTATTTGATCAATTCCAAAATGTTGACTTGATTGAAGTCCAACTTCTTTTCCATAGTATCGCATTGCAATTCTAAATAAATTTTCTATTTTTTCACGTGCTTCCATATTCTAAAATCCTCTCATTATATATTTATTATATCACATAATTATCATTTATTTCTAAATATTACCAAACTATCTATGTAAACGTTTTAAATTAATTCAAAACTAATCCCGATTATTTTACTTGAAGAAACTTTATCTTCACCAAATATCATATTAAATTTTTCTATAAACTCATCTTTAGTTAAATTTAAAACATTATTATTTGTTAGTTCTTTAGCTTCCCATAAGGAGTCCAAATTATCATAAATAAACTTATCTAAAACTCTCACGGTTATTTTGTAATTATCATTATCTTGAACACTAAAAACTATTAAGTCACCCTTATTTATACTTTCACTTTTTTCATTTTTAAGTCTATATTCAGTATTCTTAAGTCCAGACTTAATTAAATCATATACATCTTTTTTTATTTTATATTCATACGTTTTCATTAAGAAGTACATTCTAGATAAAAAATTCTTCATCAAGTAAAGGAACTATATCTATAGCTGGTTCCTCATAAGGATGTACTTCTCTTAATTTAGCTAAAACAGTTTTTACTAAATCCTTATCACACACAAACTCAAGCTTTTCTTCATCAACAAACTCCATTTTATTATTTTCACCTATATACGGATTTGCATTATCATTTGGCATAAATGTACCTACTGATTTAGTTGATGAAGTACAATAAGTATAATTACCTATCACACCTGCTCCAACCTCACATACAGCATTTCTTACCTCATTAACATTTTCTACAGGTACTGTTACAAATATTTTTACACGTTTTATATCCATTATTATTCTCCTTTAATTTTAAAAATATTCAAGTTTAAAATAATTTCATTACTTCTAAATTTCTATTGAAATATCCATTTCGGTAATAAAACTTTTGGGCCCCTTCATTATAAGCAAAAACATCTATTAAGACACCCCTACATCCAACACTTTTAAAATACTCTTCCATTTTCTCAAGTAAAGCATTTCCAATTCCCATTGATCTTGAAGAAGAAGATACAACAAGTTCTGAAACTCTTCCTCTTTTAGGTGCTTTAAAATCATAAGTACTTTCATCTTCATTGTTAATAAGCCCCACGATTAATCCAATTACCTTTTCGCAATCTATAGCTAAAAATATTTTACCCTCATAACTAATCACTTCTTCCATAGTTTTATTAAAATACTTTTCTCGATATTCACTAGTTAAGATATTGTATTTTTCTCTATCAATATTTGCAATATGTTCTTGTAACTCAACTAGTAAATCTTTAATTTCTTCATCATACTTTTTATCATAGTCTACTATTTCCATTTACTCCACCTTTAATATATTATACCACCTTAACGCCTATTTAATATTTAAACAGAACAAATTTGGTATTAAAAATGTCAAGAAATAAAAATAAATTAATCTTACAATTATATAGGTGAAGTATATGTTTAAAAGAAATATAAAAATTACAAAAGATTATTTTACGTTGGTAAACTTTAAAAACAAATATTTAATTGCTTTTATATTTATTGATTTAATCAATGTATCAATTAGTTTACTAATACCTTACTTTTCATCTCTTATCATAGAAAATATTACAAATCAAATATATAATGTAACTTTTATATTAGTTATTTTTCTTGGTTTAACCTACGTTTTTAATAAACTTGGTTCTTACTGTACAAATTGGTGTTATGCAAATTTTTTTAAAACCTCTTATGTAGAAGTTCATAGAAAACTTGTTAATAGCATTTACAACTTTGATGAAGAATTTTCTAAAAAAATGCCGATTGGAAAAATAATTAATTCATCCAATATGGATATTATAAACATTGCAGAAATACCTTCTTTCCTATTTGAACTTGCAATTGAAATATTTAAAATATCAATTATATATTTAGTATTTCTAAAACAAAATATATTTGTTGCACTTTATGTTATATTAGTTGACATATTATATTACCACTATGCAAGAAAGTGTAATGAATTAAATACATATTATTTAAAAAGACAAATTAATTATGCTGATAAAATAACTAATTTATTATCACAGATACTAATTGGTCTTAAAGATATAAAAAGTTTTGGAATAGGTGATAAATTAAATAATAAGTTAGATGGATATCGTAAAAGATGGCAAGAAAATTATTTTCTAAAAAGAAAATACTATTTTACTAGAAAAACTTTAGTCGGCTTAATAATAGATTTTGGAAAAATATTACTTTATTTTATGTTAATTATAGAAGTTTTTCAAAATAAAATATCGATAGCTATTTTTATATTATTAATATCTTACTATGATAAAGCTGAAAGTTCTATTAATGATATCGTGAACTTTGATATTTCTATCATGGAAGAATCTGTCTCACTTTATAGAATAAATGAAATAATTAATTATCAAAATAATAATCCTGAATTATCTGGTATAATTGATAATGATAATATTGCTGGATTTGTTGAATTTAAAAATGTTTCATTTAAATATGAGAACTTACCTATTTTAAAGAATATTTCATTTACTGCATATCCTAATCAAGTAACAACCATTGTTGGTGTAACTGGATCAGGTAAAACTACAATATTTAATTTACTTTTAAGACTATATAAAGTAAATAATGGTAAAATCTTGATAGATAATTTAAATATTTATGACTATACAAAAGACGTATATAATAAAAACATCACTATAGTTAATCAAAAAACATTTATATTTAATATGAGTATACGAGCAAATTTATCTTTAATTGACTCAAATAAAAAAAGACAAATTGATGCCTGTAAAAGAGTTGGAATTCATGAATTTATTGAAAGCTTACCAGATGGATATAACACTATATTAAAAGAAGATGCAACTAATATAAGTGGAGGACAAAAGCAATTAATATCACTTGCACGAGCCCTTCTAACAACATCAGAAATAATTCTTCTCGATGAAGTAACTTCAGCATTAGATCCAAACACAACAAATAAAATAATAAAACTTTTAGATGATTTAAAGACAGACCACACTATCATTGTTATTACTCACAATAAAGATTTAATGAAATCTTCTGACAGATTAATAGTTTTAAATAACGGTAAGATTGATTCAATTGGTAAACATAAAGATTTAATTCATGAAAGTAAAACCTATATTAATTTACATAACAAATAAAGCTTTAATAAAAATATTAAAGTTTTTTATTTTTAGACTATTAGTCTAAAAAATATTGACATATTCTTAAACAAATGCATATAATATTAGCAGAACCGACCGATAGTCTAAAAAAGGAGATGTGTTATGAAAAAAGAAATAAGAAAAAAAGAAATTATCAAGATTGCTTACAATTTATTTATCTCAAAAGGATACGAAAATACTTCAGTAGATGAGATTATTAAAGAAGCTAACATTGCTAAAGGAACCTATTATTATCACTTTGAAAGTAAAGAGGAATTACTTGAAGAAGTAATTAATACAATGATTGAAGAATGTGTAAAAAAAGCAACCTCTATTGTTGAATCAGATTTAAAACTAGAAGAAAAACTTGTCTATACTATTCTCTCACTTAGAATAAATCCTAAAGAACAATCAATTAAAGATACAATACATACAAAAGAAAACATTATTTTACATAAAAAGATTAATGATAAAATAATTGAAGAAGCTGTTCCTTTAATCTCATCTATTGTGAGTGATGCTAAAGATCAAGGTATATTTAATATAGATGATAATATTGAAGAAAGAGTTAAAATGACTCTAATATTAAGTACAGAAATGTTTGATCACACAGATGTAACTGAAGCTAGCATTAAAGTATTTATTGATACATTAGAAAAAATATATGGAGCTAAATCGGGTACTCTTTCATTCATAGAAAAATTAATTAAGGAGGCTTAATTTATGAAAAAAGAAAAAATTATAAGCACTAAAAACCTAACTAAAACATTTAAAAGTGAAGATATTGAGCAAATAATAATCAATAACTTAGATTTAGATATTTATAAAGATGACTTCACTATTATAATGGGATCAAGTGGTGCAGGTAAATCTACACTTATGTACTTACTTTCTGGAATGGATAAAGCCAGTTCTGGCAAAATACTTTTTAATGAAAAAGATATATCTAAAATGAATAATGACGAACTTGCTATATTTAGAAGAAAAAACTGCGGCTTTGTCTTTCAACAAATATATATGCTTGATAAAATGAGTTTAATGGATAACGTTTTAACATCGGGATTACTTGTAAATAAAAATAAAAAAGAAGTAATAAAAAAAGCTAAATACTTATTTGATAAAGTTAATATACCTGAAGTAACATATAAAAAAAATATGAATCAAGTTTCAGGTGGAGAATGCCAAAGAGCCGGTATTGTGAGAGCAGCAATTAATAATCCAAACATCATATTTGCTGATGAACCAACTGGTGCATTAAACTCAGATAATTCCAATGCTGTTTTAGATGTTTTAACTACTCTTAATAATTCTGGACAAAGTATCATCATGGTAACACATGATAAAAAAAGTGCCTTAAGAGGTAACAGAATCATATATTTAAAGGATGGAAAAATAGTTGGAGAATTAAACATTTCAAAATATGATAAAAAAGATAATAAACGTAATATATTATTAGATAAATTCTTAAAAGAGATGGGTTGGTAATTTATGAAAAAATTAATTCACCTATCCAAATATTTCTTAAAAAAGAATTTAAAAGATATTGTTTTAAGTTCAATAATATTATTGATTTCAACTACATTATTTTCAAGTGCAATAATGATTAATCTAAATATAAATGAAGATTATGATAAAGAATCAAATAAACTTAATACAGCAAGCAGTTTCTTTACTATCGCTAAGTATGATTATAATGATGATTTACTAAATGATATTAAAAAAATTAAAGGAATCAAAGATGCTGAAGCAATAGATTCTATCATGTTAAATGTGCCTGTAAAAATTGGATCTGAAACCCAAGAACAAACTCAATTATTTTATAATATTTCAAATAAACAACACATAAACAAAAGAACAATTATAAAAGAAAACAAAGATATAACTAATGGTATTTATTTAACAAATTATACATATATTCAGACCCATTTAGATTTATTAGATGAATACAAATTTCAAATAAACGATTCTACTTATTCATTTAAAGTTAAAGGTGTAATAAGTGAAATGCAATTTGGTAACTATACTTCATCAGTAATTGGTGAATATTTAGATAATGATGCTTATAATTACTTACTTGAAAACAATCTAGACAAATGCGTTACTACCATTTCAGTAATTTCTGATAACAATTATCATTCTTATCAAGATGTATCAAAATATTTAAGTAAAAAGAATATTAACATAATTACAAAGAATTATAAAGAGCAATCAAAAAATCAAAGGCTAGCAATTTCCAATATCTTAGTATTAATACTATCTATATTTGCAATATCAATACTAATTATTAGTTTATTAGTTAGTAAATTTAAAATACAGCAAACTATTGAAGAAGAAATAGCTAATGTGGGAACACTAAAGGCTCTAGGTTACTCGTCACACGAAATAATTACTTCATGTACACTTCCTTACATAATTAATGGATTTATTTTTACAACACTTGGAATCATTTTATCATATTTCCTTTTACCTCTATTAGCATTAGTAATTGAAATGCAATCAGGATTCATTTGGAAAATAAATATAGATATACAAGCAAATATTCTTGTATTAATTATTAATATGACTCTAATAACAATATTCACATATATAGCAGCATTAAAAATTAAAAAATTAAATCCAATTAATGCTATAAGAGGAATAGCAAATAATAAAGTAAGTAAAAATCATTTTGAAATAGAAAAAACAAAAGGTAATATTAATTTTATTTTAATGTTAAAAAACTTTGTTCAAACTAAAAAACAAAATATCCTTCTTAGTATCGTCTTATTATTTATAACAATCATTTCTTCTTTCATTGGAATACTTTTCTATAATGTAAATGTAAATCCAATTAATTTTATCAATACATTAGTTGAAGAACATCCATCCGTAATAATTACAACAAATAAAGACATAGTAGAAGATTTAAGAAAGGAAGATAATGTAAAAAATATTATTTACTATGATGAAAATGGATCAGTTAATTATATAGATAACTCATATAAAACATTTGTAGCAAATACATTTGATAGTTTAGCAAATGACTTATGTTATGAAGGTACTAACCCAAAAAGCGATTTAGAAGTTTCTATCGGAAGTAATATAAAAGAAAAATATAACATTAAGCTTGGAGATTATATAACACTTAAAAAGAATGAAAAAGAATTTAACTATAAAGTAGTTGGATTCATTCAATCAGTAAACTATTCTGGCGATGTAATCGAGATGACTACTGATGGTTATAAAAATATTAACCAAGAATATAAGCCAAACTCAATATACATATATTTAAGTGATGAAAATAAATCAAAAGTATTCATAAACACAATAAAAGAAAAATATAAAAATATAATTGAATCTACACTAAACTATCAAGAAAGTATGGATTCAGCTATAACTATGTACGTATCTTTAGTAAGTATAGTGTGTATTATAATAATAGTTATTACAATACTTTTAATATATTTAATATTGTATATAGTAATATCATCAATTATTATGAAAAGAAAACAAGAGCTTGGTATATTTAAAGCCTTAGGTTATAAGAATAAAGAACTAGTAGTAAACTTAATTGGAGGATTCATTCCCAGTATAATAATAGGTACAAGTATGGGAGTTATTATAAATATTCTAGTTATGAATCAAATCTATAATAAAATATTTAGATTAGTTGGAGCATATAAAGTAAGTTTTGAATATCCAGTAATTATCTATATTGGAATTTCACTTATTATTGCAGTCTCTACTCTAACAATAGCTTATATAGTAGCAAAAAAAATAAAAAAGATATCAGTATATTCATTAATAAAAGATTAGGAGGAAAGAAAATGAATAAAGAAAAAGTATTAGAAAAATTAAAAGAAAGTACAGGTTTAAGTGAAAGTGAATGTTCTATTTTAAATAGCATATTAGAAAGTCACTTTTTAATCGGAAATAATAATAAAGAAAAAATTATAACAGACATAATTGAGAAATTAAAAGTATCCGAAGAAAAAGCAAATGAGTTATATAATAATTCAATGTCTATTATTGGTAATGAATTAAAGGAAAAAATAAAACATCCTTTTAAGAATCAAGAATAAGAAAAAGGTGAATCATCACCTTTTATTTTTGGGCTAAGAATGCCATAAACTGTGGTACTTCAACATTCTTTGTATAGTAATTAATATCAACATCTTTTGCATCCTCAATACATTTTGATTCAGTAAAATCTATAATATTAAAATTTGCATTCCTTAAAAGTTTAAAATGCATTGAAGGAGAACCAACGTAAAACTCTAAAACCTCACCATCATCTTGCCAAGCAAAAGATGAAAAAGTATGTTTACAAAAAGTATTATAATTGCCATATACAGTATTACCATTATCACTTTTTGAAACACCTATTACTCTAACTATCTCATCATTAATCATACATTCACTTGATGCCCATCTTAAGGGATGAGCTAATGAAACTAAGAATAAGCCACCACTTTTTAATACACGATATACTTCCTTATAAACAAGTTCAGGAGTTTTTGAATAATGTACTGCTAAACTACTATAGACAAAATCAAAACTTTCATCTGAAAAAGGAAGATTGTTCATGTCTCCTACAACAAAATCTAAAAGTGGATAAGACTTCTTAGCAATACTAATTGATTCTTCCGACAAATCTATTCCAACAATATTAGTTGGATTTGCTCCAAAACTTTCAAGTAAAATTGACTCTTCTCCAGTTCCACAACCCAACATCAATATCTTTTTATCTTTCAAATCTGGCATCATACTTTTCATCATTGGTTTTTCAACAAAACGATGTGAAGGTTTATTGCCATTTATTAAATCTTGTTGTCTTTTTAATGCAAATTTATCATAATCATTACTCTTATAAGTCATTTATTACTCCATTGATTAAATTTAAATCAGATGGAATAATCCATGAAACATTAGCTAATTTAAATAAGCAAAGTGGAATAATTGCACCACTCCTTGCTCCATCCATCCATTTAGGATTTTGTGGCATTAGTTTATATAGTTCTTCCATAGTAATATCATTAAATACTTTTTCAGTTCCCTTAATATAATCTTCTAAACTAACCATATATTTATGAATTCCATCATCAAATAAAGTATTTTTTACTAAGTTAAATGAAGTAAGTAATTCAAATCTTTCTTCTCCACCAGTAAATATAGCAACATCATAGTCTTTATCTAAATCTAAATCTTTTAGCTTATCAAAAACAAATGCTTCCATCTCTTCTACTGTATTACCACTCACCTCTTCATTTACTCTTGAAAAATTATTAAGTAAATCGGCAACACCTATATTTAAATTAGTAGTTGAAACTACATCACGTCCAACAAATGTAACGAGTTCAGTTGTCTTACCACCCATATTAATGATTAAAACTTTTTTACCATTATAATCATTTTCCATAGCTTTAGCTAAATAATAGTTTTCAATACCATGACTTATAATATTGAAATGTAAGTCAAACTTATCATTAAATAGTTTTACTAATTCTTGTTTTTTCTCTTGAATTAAATTCCTAAATATACCAGTAACAAATATATTAGTATTATAGTATTTTAAATCATACTTTTTTTGTAACTCGCTAAAGTATTCACATAATTCCTTTAAATTATCATCACTTATCCCTTTATAAGCATCAAAGTCGTTTTTAAAATATATAGAATGTTCTTCAAGTAACACTAAAGATTCTAAATACTCATAAACTTTAATCGTTGATGAACCTAAATCAATATAATAATTTTTCATAAATATGCCTCTTCTCTACTTATTTATTTTATCATAGAAGTTAAAACAAAACCATACCTTCACCTAAGGAAGCATCTTTTCTTGTAGAAAATCCAAATTTTTTATAAAATTCTTCCTTTCCTAAAGATGCTCCTAAATAAGTTCTAATGCTTGGATTTATAGTTTTATACTCCATAACCTTATCAAGTAACTTATTCATTATTTCTGTTCCAATTTTCTTACCTTGATACGAAGGAATTACCATTATATCTTGAATATATAAAAACATAGTTTTATCCCCTATAATACGTCCAAAACCAATTAGCTTATCTTCATCATATAAAGTAACTGAATATAATGTATTATTTAATGCCACTTTTATCACATCAAAGTTTATTGTTCCCCATCCTACCGAGTTATATAAAAAATTAAATTCTTCCACACTTATTTTATCTTCAATTATTTTAATATTCATGCATATTTTTCTCTTATCTTCTTAAAAATATTCATTCACCCTTTTATTGAGTATTGTTTTCTTTCCAAAGAGACTTAGGTAATCTTTGTATTTCTTCCACTCTTCTACTTAGAATTTTAAAATTATTTTGGGTAGTCTCATCTCTATTTTCATCTAAATCAAGGTATTCAAACTTTAAACCTCTTGTTTCTAATGCCTTAATCATTCTTAAAATGTTTTCTCTCGGATAAGTGTCCATACAGTTAGGAACACTTGGAACACAAGCCCTAACATTAGATTCACTAAAAGGAGTAAGAAAATTTCTATCCTTCCACCTTCCACCTCGAATTTTATGGCCAGGATTTAAACCAATCTCAGAAGCAACATCTAACTTATACCATTTATATCCTATTTTTACTGTATTAAAAGCATGTCCTCCACCCCATGGATCACTTGGAACAGCAAGTAACTTAGTTGATTCAACTCTCATTACCTTACATAAGCAATCAATTGCATCACTCATGCCAGAACAAACAGCATCATGAAGCACTAAAGCACCATAGGCAGAATTTTTATAAGGTTGTCCTCCAAATACATTACTAGTATTTCCTGCAAATTCACACTGAGTATACATAACATTTGCTAACATATAATTATAAATATAGATTACTTTAGATAAATCTCTTTGCTCTTTTGAAATAACTGATGAACCCATTAAATTATTATATCCTTGAATAATTTCATTAACTCTCAAGTTTAGTTCTTCCATTTGTCTTCTAGATATTGCAGCAACTCCTGGTTCGGATGAAACATGATCAACACTTACGTTGTCAAACTTCGTTCTAAAAAATCGAAGTCTATCATCTGGTATTCCATGTATTAAAGCATTAACATAATACTGATTATTTGGTATAAACATACTTAACCTCCTTTATAAATTATATTTAATATATACTTATTTGTCTTTATCTAAAACACATGTATTAGTTTTAAGTACTTCTTCATACCTTTCCATACTTATCTCATGATTAAATCTAATATTTATATTTATTATATCATCGATATTAAATATTTTATAATACTTACCCTCATAATAATGAAATTTATCAAATGCTCCACTAGATGCAACAAATACTTCCGTATTGTTATTACATAAATAATGATTATCTTCATAAATTTTACTCTCAAGTTTATTTTCATCCAAAGAAGAATCACCAAAAGTAAACATAAAGACAAAAAGAAGTGGATAATAGAAAAGAAGACAAATCATTAAAATACAAATAGATACACATTTAATGAATATGCTTTCCTTAAAACCTATTATTAATAATACTAATATAAAAGTTAAAATAAAATATAAATTAAGAATATTTTTAGCTGTAATTATTAAGGGTAAGAGTATTACTAAAGATACTTTCTTGTATTTAATACTATTACCATATTTTATTAGCATAAATATGTTTATAATAATTAAAAAACCAATAATAATTTTGTAAACTATACCCTTTATGCTTAAGGATTCAAAAAAGATATTATTCAAGAATAATAATATAGCCATAAATAAAGAATAATACTTAATTAAGTTCTTCACTAATACTCACACTTTCTGCATTAATAATCTTGAAAAGGTAAAAAAGAGATTAAATAATCTCTTTACCAGCTTGAGCCGCCTCCACCACCAGAACCGCCTCCAGAAAATCCTCCTCCAGAGAATCCTCCTCCTGAAGAACTGCTACTAGTTTCAACTACTCTATCGATAGATGAACTCATAGTTGATAAAAGGAAGTGATCTAAATGTCTCATAGTAAATGTATCACGCCCCTCATACCAATCAGGTTCAGAAATAGTAATATCTTCAAATTTCTTAATCCATTTATCAGATAAACCTAGAGCATAAGTAAATGGAAGAATATTATAAAAATAACTTGGATCATCTTCTACTAAAGCTTCTAATTTTTCCTTTTCAGCAGTTAATAGGAAGTTCCTAAATCCCTTAATACGTCCATACATTTCATTTCCATATGGAGTTCTTTTATTCATATATCTTACAAAGAAACATATTACCAATGTCATAATTAATCCAAATATTATTGCAAATAACATTAATTTATTAGATAAGGCAGAATAATAAATTGGAGATTCTGATGCTGATATAAATAACGAAGCAATAACCACAATAGGAACTGCTAAAACAATTCTTAGAATGAGTGGAGCAACAAGTGCAAATAAATCTAACGCTAAGAATAATGTTAACGCACATCCAAAGAAAATAGATGGAAATAAATCTTCAAATGTTCCAAAGTCTAAAGTCGGAACCATTACTGTTACAACTAGTGAAATAAAAGCTATTAATGCAGATATACCAATCATAGAAGAAGCTTTTTTATCATATATCATAGCCCTTGTCTTAACATTATCAACATTTACTCTAACCTTTTCAATAGTTTTATAGAATTTATCATATAAATCATCTTTAGTAACAACATTTTTGGATGCAAATAAACCTTCCATAAATATTCTTTCACTATCTTTATTACCATCATAGTCTTTTAATTTTTCTATTCTATAATGTTTCTTATCTTCTTCAACAATCTTTAAATAACCTTTACTAGCTAAATATATTAAAAGTGAATTAGCATCATTACTTGATAAACTTGATTTATAAAAGAAGGCTGCTTCTGCACTATTGCAATCATTTGGTGGATAAAATTCAACAGTCTCAATTACCACGTCATCTTTACCATACTTATTCCATAAAAGATATGCACATACAGCTCCAACTAAAGGTATTATAAACATTAAAGGAAATAGTAAAGGTAAACTAATACCTGCATCAACAAAATAACCATCGGGAAGTTCACATCTAATATTTAATCCCTCCCCTATTCCTAACTTTCCAACTACAGAACCACTTATCTTATTTTCATCAACATAATAAATAACATTATCATGTCCTGAATGCCCATATTTACCTGTTGAAAAGCCTAATTTACTTTGATCAAATTCATCAGGCATATTAACTGTAAAAGTAACATTATTTATCTCTGTATCCCATTCAGTACCTATAATATTAAAATATAATTCATCATATTTTTTATTTGGATCTTTACCTAAGTTATAATTATAACTTATAACATATTCATGTAACCCTGTAATAGTTTCATCAGCATCACCTATTTTAATAGATTTATATCCTGAACTATTACTAACGCTATAAGTTTCACTTACATTTAAATCAGTTAACCTAACACTATTTTTAGTAGTACTACCATCATTTCTTATAACTGTATTTTTTAAAGGTATCTTTCTAATTATTCCATGTCTTGGTGAAATAAAATTTGCAGTTATTGTTTCTTTTATTTCTAAAATATTATTCTTTTTTACATTTATGGAAACATCGTATTTCTCAATTTTATAACCATAACTATTTTGATCATCCTCTGCATAAACACTTAAAGAATAAAAACTAATAATCAATGTTAGTACAACCATAAATAATAAATTAACTCTTTTTTTCATATACTCACCTATAAATATTATACATTATTTTTGAGTATTTTTGACTAGTAATTTTTTAATTGTGTTAACATCCTTTACTTCAAACTTTTCTTTCCATTCTAAAAATTCCTTATATTCTTCTTCTGTTTCAATTTCTTCATGGTAGTAATGCTTTGTAAACTCACCACAAGAACTTCCAATCTCTCTTCCTGGAGGAGAATATACCTTTACTCTTAAATCTGGTATCTCTTTTTTTAAAGTATCAACCCATAATTTTTCATTACGACTTGGAACCATTCCATTAATTGGATTAAACCTTATAAATTTAATCGTAATCTTTGAATCCTTTAATAATTCACACAACCTATTTAATTCTTCTAATGAATCATTTACACCATCTATTAAAGTATAATGTATTTCAACTGTATCATTAGTACGATGATTATTAACAAATTCATCCATAACTTCTTTATTATTTGATAAAACACTTCTATAGTAGCTTAAATAATTAATTGCATCTTCAACACTTACTTTAGTCATTGGAATAAGATTAAATCTTTTCTCATTATCTGGTGTATGCATAGAAAAATGCACCTTTAAAGGAATAGATTTTTCATTTGCTAAACTTGCAAGTTTTAATACATTATCATTAGGCATCATTGTCGATACTGCATAACCTATATGTTTATAGCCTAAACGTTTCTTTAAATACTCTTCACAACTTTTAACATATTCAATTAATTCTAAATTAAGTAGTGGTTCCCCAACACCCATAAAAGATATTAATAAGTTTTCTTTATCTGTTATACGCTCGTGATCAATTGTAAGTGAAGAAATTAAACACTCAAGTAATTCATCTCCCTTAATTATCATCATTGGTCTTTTAACCTTGCTATTAGTTAAATGACACATTTTACATCCTAAGCTACAAAAGTAATGCGTCGGTGCACAAAGAACATCTTTACTTTCTCGATTAAAAAGTAAAGTTGCTTCAATAATATTCCCCTCTTCCGTTTCAAAAACTCTTTTTAATGAACCATCTTTGCTGTCTCTAAACAAACCAATTGTTTTCATTTTTTATCATCTCCCTACAATAATACTAAGACAATTAATGGTAAAAAATAAAATACAATAAATTTATATAGGTTATATCAGAATAGTTATAACAATTAAAAACTAGAACATTCAAGTATGTTCTAGTTCTCTAAATAATAGACATCTTTTTTTTGAGAAATCGCGTAATCTATTTCATCTTGTGTAGATGAGCCAATATAGCCATTAACATTTACTACATATATAGCGTCACTTATATCAATTCTCTTTTTATGAGCAAGTCTTAACAAGTTTAGTTCTTCTTTAGTGAATGCATCTTTATCTTCATTTATCGGATAAATTACACTTAGAACACATTTTCCTTGAAGTTCTAACTCTATAGCTAGCCTCATCATTTCATCTTTAAACTTTAAACTACCACACATTGTTATTATTTCCATATTATCACCTATCTATATTATAACAAAGAAAAGTCTTTGTTATAAATTAAAATTATTTCTTTAACCCAATGATAAATTATATTATAATAAGAAAAAGGTGATTTTATGAAAGAAAGAATTAAACACTTAAATGCCTGTGTATGTTATTTAAAAGAAAATAATAAAGTATTAATGATTAAATATAAAGAAAAATGGGGACAAGTATATGCTCCTCCTGGAGGCAAATTTGAAAGTGGTGAATCACCTCTTGATTGCATTATACGTGAATTTAAAGAAGAGACAAATCTAAGTCTAGTAAATCCTAAATTACAAGGGTATTCATACTGGCATGATGAAGCAGAAGGAATAATATTTGTCTTTGTTGCTGACAGTTATAAAGGAAAATTAAAAAGAGTTTGTGAAGAAGGAACTCTTGAATGGATTGATATAGATTCCTTAAATAAAACAAATCAATTTGATCAAAATCGTATATTTACACCATACCTATTTAAGGAAAATCTTTTTGAAGGAAAATTCAAACTCGATAGTAAATGCAAGGTATTAGATTACGAGATAAGGGAGATATAATGAAAACAATAATGGTTGATATGGATGACGTCTTAGTCTATGGATCTTTCGGTAAAATACTAGAAGACTACTTAGGTTATAAACCAGATTATAAAAAAACAGGTTATTATACTCAAAATGCTTTAGGTGATAAAAAAGATGACTTCTTTAATAAATTTAAAGATATGAATATGTATAAAGATGTAGCTTTAATAAAAGATGCCTACTCTGTTTTAAAAAATTTAAGTAAGACTTATGAAATATATATAGTAACAGATTATATATGGCAAGAAATTATCGAGTACGCTGGAAATAATCTAAAAAATAAATACGAATATCTCTATAAAGAATTAGACTTTATAAATCCAAGAAACTTTATATTTTCTTGTAATAAATCACTTATTAACTGTGACATAAAAATAGATGATAAAATATCTAACTTAGAAAATGCTAGTACTAAATTACTTTATACAGCCTACCACAATGATGAGATAAGCGATGATGAGTTAAAATGTCAAAATATAGTTAGAGTTAACAACTGGAAAGAAATTGAAACCTATTTAATAAAAAAAGAAAATGCAAATTAAATTGCATTTTTTTACTTTTAACTAGAAAAAATAAAGTTAAATATTAATTTTAAAATGAGCCACCATTAACATTAATATTTTGTCCATTAATATAACTTGCTTTATCCGACAATAAGAATAATACGACATTTGCTATATCATCAGTTTCTCCAAGTCTCTTAAGAGGGTTATTATTCTTTTGTTCTTCAATTTCTTCATCAGTCCAACCACTTAATGCAAGAGGAGTGATAGTTAAACTAGGGCTCACTGCATTAACTCTTATTTTATTTGAAGCTAGTTCTAAAGCAGCTGATTTAGTAAAATTAATTATTCCAGCTGCTGCTGCACAATAAGCACTCGCTTCAGTGCAAGGCATACTACCAAGTCTTGATGAGATATTTACAATACTTGCATAATCTCCATTCTTAAGTAAAGGAATTGCATATTTAGTAACCATAACTTTACCAATTAAGTTAACATCAATTACATGTTTATACTCAACCATATCAGCATTTTCAATAAAGGCATCAACATTAGTGCCAGCATTATTAACAAGATAATCAAGACGCCCAAATTTTTCTTTTATTTGAATCATCATTTTATATACTTCTTCTTCATTACTAATATCAGCTTTTAAGCATTTATACTTATTACTTATCTTATCAAATTCTATTTTTGCCTCATTTGCCTGTTCTTGATTATGTCCATAATTAACAAAAACAAAGCATCCACTTTCTAACAAACTTTTAACAATTTGTTTTCCAATACCCGATGTTCCTCCTGTAACTAATGCAACTTTTTCATCCATAAATATCCCTCTTTCTATAGCTTATTATAACATAAAAAAAGAAACTATAGTTTCTTTCCTAAATATTTAGCCTTAAGTATATTAAATTCCATCAAAGACTTTTCTTTATCATTAACCATATCAAGTAGTCTTTTAACAACATATAAATCTTTATTATAGCCGTCATTTATATCCTTATAACCATAAATAAATTCATCTGTCATAAGAGCTTCATAGTCTATTCCATATTCAGCTTGTAAGTCTAATCTCTCAATACTTGATGCTCTTAGAGTAGCTGGTAGCCATGGATGACGATAATTTTTTTCAATTCTTGAATTTAATTCTTGAATTAATTCTTCTAAAGATTCTGAGTGATATGGATAAGTTGCTCCAACTGATTCTATCTTTCCATTTAATGAACCTAAGAAATTAACAGCATCTAATATTGCTTTTTCTGCATCAACATTTGGAAATCTATTCTTTATATAATCTATTCCATTTTTTATTGAAAATAATACTGCGTCTTCTTCAAATTTTAAATAACCTTTATTCCTTCTATAATAAATATCAAAGAAATATTTAATATATAATACCATTTGAGTTTCTAAACCATCTTGTTCGGTAAAGCCTTCTTTAGAAACTCCATCCCACATGCATCTACCTTCTTCAAAATGACGATACTCATTTCCAGCCATCAAAGTTAATACAGCAAAAAACTGATCAACACTTATATGACCTTCACTTAAATAATAAAATAAAGCATTTAAGTTAACCATATTTAAAAATATACGATGTTCTCCAGTATCAGGATGACGATTATACCATGCCGCAACATTTCTTGTACTTTCAGGATTTGTTTCATCAACAAATATAGTTTTAAAATTATTATCACTAACACTTAAGTAATCTAAATAATCACTTAAATATCTTTTTATTGTATTTCTGTCTATTATAAATTCCATAAGATTTTCCCCCAGATAAAAGATATTTTAAAACAATTATTATCTAAAGTCAAAGATAATTGAGTAGTTCTGGAAATTCACTATAACCTGATTCAGAATTTAAGTGTCCTCCATTTGGAATAATGTGTACATTTTCTGTAACAGCATTTGCAAATTCTTTTTCAACATCATACTTAACATATGGATCATTATCAGAAAAATAACATACAATATCATCTGAATAAGCTTTAATATCACTTAAATTATCTAAATACATACTCTTATTTACAGCATCATATTCTTCATTTATTCCAAGATAATTATTAAATCCACAAACAAATACTAATCTTTTAACTTTTATCTTTTTTTCAATTAAGTATTTAGATATAAACACTGGCGCAATTGAATGTGCAAATATAATTGTATTTTCATTTATTAAACCAGCATCACAGTAAACATCCATCATTTTCTTCCAAGATTCATAATTTTGATACCCTACACCCGAAGGTAAATCAGGTGTATAAACAATTTTAGACATTTTTTCAAATTCACTTCTTAAATAAGGAATCCAATTAGAAAAAGGACTACTAAAACTTCCATGTAATATAAAATAATTATTCACAAAAATCATCTCTTTCTAAAAATATTATATCATAAAATATCTTTATATTCGCTCAATTTATTAATGACATTATCACATTCTTTAAACTTTTTAGTCTTAATCATTTCAGCAACTGACAAGGCCAAATTATCATAATAAATATGATCATGTTTATGAGTAAATTCACACTCTTTTAACTTTTTATTTTTTAATATACTATATAATTCCATTTCTTTTTTTAACACATAGTACATTCTAGGTGGTCTAAAATTTTTAATAACACTTCTTATTGCTTCTAAAGTTATTGGTGTTTCAAACAAAGAAAGAGATTTAATTGGTATGGCACATAGTTCACCTGAATTAACATAATTTATTACTCTTTTATAAGTATCAGGATAATTAATAAATTCACATGCTCTTTTATCGAGTCTTATTGGTACTCCTAGCTCCATAACACCAATTACCATTTTTTTATTACCTGATAAATATAGATAAGCCCTTGTTTCTTCCGAACAAAATCGTTTGCGATACTCATACTTTTTCATTCCATATAATATTGGTTTAAAAAACTCTGGTCTAAAACTTAAAAATATCTCTTTCATATTTATCCCCCTTTTTATATCTATTTATTTTATTTCTTCTTACAAATATTATTTAATGGACAATCTAAACATTTTTTTGCTGCACAAAAGTTAACTCCGATTGTCCAAAGATATTGATCAACTAAAGATGGATTAACATTTTCATTAATTGATGCTTTAACCCAAATATCACTTAAAGCTTTTATCTCTTTATCATTTAAATTAATATCTGAAACAACTCCTAATAAATAACTTATTTCAATATCATGTCTATCAATTGGAATATCTTCAACTCTGTACTTACCAATATCATCAGCTATTACTCTTTTTAAAAGCCCACCAGTTTTTTGACCATAAGAAGCAGTTGATTCAATAAAAGAACATAATTCTTTATATGTATTAAAACTATATAAAATGTTCTTTAAATCTTTATTTTCATATAAAAATTTACTTAGTTTTATCCATTTATTCTTTGCAACTTTCGGATATCTAACATGCATACTATTTTTAATAATATCATCTAAAATATCAGGATTATTAAGTATAAACTCAGGATTAAAAATATTCGGATATTTTAGATAAGTGTTTATCAAATTATTATGATAAGGAATTGATTTCATACCATAATCTAGCATACAAGAATAAAAAATATAAATAAAATATTCATTACTTTTATATTCAATTACTTTAGGATAATCAACTAAAGCAATTGAATTATTATCGTTAAAATATATTTTAAATAATTTAATGGTTTCAATCGCCTTATTTAAATTATAATTAATTTTATTCTTTGTAATCATAATCCCACAAACTTAACTTTCCATTAATTGGTATTTCATCTATTCTTTTAACATCTTCTAGTTTAAATCCATACCCGACCCATTCTTTATCATTTATAACACTTGAATAAACCACATCATTTTCTTTTTTTAACATAGCTCTTGCATTATTATCTATAAATATACAATCAGTTAAATTAGCTTTTGCTATTATCGCACCGCTTGGATAATCTAGATTATAGTCTTTATATTTTTCCATAGCTTTTTTATTTATTCCTTTACCTGCATGTATAAGTATCTCGCCTCTATATTTAGTTTTCCACGTTCTAAATTCATAACATTTAATACCTGCAGCAATTAAAGATGCAAAAGGTTGTTTAATTGTAATAACTTTCATAGCATCACCTCATAAATATATTTTAACATATTTATATCTATATACAATTAAGAAAATATTTGCTACAATATAAAACTAAAGAAAGCGGATTAATATGATTATACTTGATAGAATGAATTCAAATAATATAAAACATATATTTATGGATATAGATGGTACCTTAACAAGATGGATTAATGTTGAATCCTTCTTAAGAAAATCATGTGAAGCAATTGGTCTACCATACAAGCATGAATACTTAAGCCTTCTTTTTAAATCTATGGAAATGACAGAACTAGAAGCCGTTATAACTGGCTCATTAAGTGAACAATCATACGAAATGTTTTTAAAAACTTATATAGATGATTTAGGAATTTATAATTTAAATGGAAAAGACTTAAAAGATAAAATGTTTGAACTAGAACCGAAAGAAACATTTATCATGAGTGATGTAATACCTACTCTTAAAAGTTTATACAATGAATATATTTTATACTGTTATACTAACTGGTATTATAAACAAGCAATAAAAAAATTAGATTATCATAACATTCATGAATATTTTAAAAAAATATATTCAGCAGATAGATTCTATTTAAAATTTACAAAAGTAGGATTTAATGTCATTCTAAACGAACTTAATGCAAAACCAAATGAAGTAGTCATGATTGGAGACTCCAAATCAGATATTGAAGGTCCTTCTAAATTAGGTATAAATACCATCTTTCTTGACTATGAATATTCAATAAATAATATAACTATGAATGAAGCAAGATTAATTAATCTAGCTACATCTTCCATAACAGAGTTTTCTGATATTGGAAAAATACTTTCAAGAAAATAAAAATCAATGTTATAATTAAATTAGGTGATAATATGGAAAAATCTGTATTCAATAATGGCTTCTTCGAATTTTTAGAAACCGAAGAAGAACACATTATTAATGATCAAAAAACTAAAATAAAAAGAAAGATGGTAAGACGACCTCCAGGAGTGAGAGCTTTAATAATTAATAAAGAGGATAATAAAAAAATACTTTTATCAAAAGAATTTAGATATGAACTTGATAAATGGGACTACCGCCTTCCAGGAGGAAAAGTTTTTGATTCTCTAGATTTATATAAAGAATCTTTAAAAAAAGGAGATGTTCAAATTCACGTTGATGAAGCCGTAAGAAAAGAAGTATCAGAGGAAATTGGTTTAATTGTAAAAAATCAAAAATTAATTAAAACATCACATGATGGTGCTGGGGTTATATGGGATCTTTTCTATTATGAAATAGATGATTATGAAGTTTCTAAAACAGGAGCAAACTTAGAAGAAAATGAATTTGTTGACGGGTATGTTTGGAAAACTTATGATGAAATAATTAATATGTGTATAAATGGTGAAATAAACGAAGAAAGAACTATTGGAGTTTTACTAACTTATATATTAAAAAAGAAAGATTAACTACTAATCTTTCTTTATTTTTAGCCATGTGTTCATACCCTTTTTCATAACTTTAAATGGTTTTATTTTAACAAGTTCACTAATAAATATTAAGGTGGCATATTTGCTGTCTTTTTTTAACTCCCAAAAACTATCATCAACACATAATTTATTTGAATATTCTTCTTTTATTTTAAGAATACTATAATTAGTTAAATCAAAAAATTCTATTCTCTTAATCTTAAAATAAGCAACAACATCCCCACCAGACTTTTTTACAAAGACAATATCAGAAGAGTTGATTCCATTCCAAGGTAAGGACTTTTTCTTACTAAACCTAGATTCAATAGTTTTTCTGCCATCTAGCATGTATGTTAGACATGGTTCACTAAAAACGCCTAAATGTAAAGAGCTTTTTTTAATAAGTTCAAGTTCCTGAGTAGATACTTGTTTTTTTATTCCATTAATTATTTCTTCATACATCTTACTTTCTCCTCTTAATAACATCATCATCTAAAAGTTCTCCAATGAGCAAAGATGAGTTAGGGTTATGATTCTTAATATTATCTAAAACTTGTTTTTCATCAAAATTAGCATAACAATATTTACAGAAATGCTTACAGGTATTATAAACACCTATATCCACTAGTTCAACGCATTCACACTTTTTTTCTTTTCTTGCATGCCACCTTTTAAAATGTTTACCCGTTAAATTATAAGCAAGCTCTTCTCCCATACAGTCTCCCTTGATAAAACCATATTCTAATAAGTTTTCATCTTCAAAACAAGTTTGAACTGTCATACCATGAAGTTGAGCATATTTAGAAAAAGAAGTACCTATCTCTTTATAATCTTCCTGAGTAAAAGCTTTATAATTTAAAACAGACATATTCTTTCTTACATTTTTATAATCATCTATAAAAGAAACAATTATATGTTTAATACAGCCATCAAGTAATTCAGTCATCTTTTTAAAAGCTTTCTTATGATATTCTAAAGTATAAGTATTACTTATAAATATTGGATCATATCTAAGATAGACGTTTTCAGGACCAATTAGATTAGATATTTTCTTTATTGCATCAATTACATCATTCTTATCAGGAACATTGGGCTCAATTTCACTTTTATAAGGAGTTAGAGTCACATGAAAAATACTTGGTTTGTTAATAAGTTTAATCTTATCAACAAAAGGTATTGGATTTTTAGTACAAAATAAAATCGCGTCAACATCTTCAAAATATATTCTACTTACTAAGTGTTTATTAAAAGGATTTCTAACATCTAAAAATCCTTCTTTATATCTATTCATAAACCAAGAAAGATAAAATGACATATCACTTCTTCCACTAGCAAAAAGAATCATAAGCATCACCTTTATAAATATTATAAGGTTTAAGCTTATGATTGTAAATTATTTATTATTAACGAAACTTAATAATTTATAGTACTTCCAAGATAAATCACGTAGGACTAATTTATTTATATAATCTTCTGTTATTACACCATTTTCTATTCCATTTTTAATTTGCTTAAATGCATTATCATAATCAGTAACAATTAAAATATCATTACCTGCTAAAAGAGCATCAACATATCTATTACTAAAACCTTTTAGAGCACCCATATCTAAATCATCAGTAATTATAACACCAGTAAACTTAAGATTTGATCTAAGTAAATTATGCACTGGACCTGATAAACTTGCTGGTTCTGATTCTATACTTGAAAATATATTATGACTAACTAATACTGCTTCTGCACCTGCTTCAATTCCTGCTTTAAATGGTACTATATTATTATTAATTATTTCATAATATGAAGTAGTATCAGTAGATTCAGATGTATGAGTATCTTTATTATCTCCATATCCTGGGAAGTGTTTTAGTACATAAGAAACATCACTTCCTTTTGATGCATATATTACGGCATTAGCATACTTGGAAGTTACATCAACTCCATAACCAATCGTACGATCATATATATATGAATCTGTATTAGTAGACATATCAACTACAGGAGCTAAATTAACATTAATATGTAAGCTAGATAATAATTTATCTTTATCTTTTACATCAGCCATTATTGCATCTAATCCACCATTATCATATATCTCTTTAGGACTTTTAAAAGGGGTATCTCTTAAATTAGTATTAGTACTAACTCTATTAACTCTTCCACCTTCTTCATCTACAGCAAACAACTTTGGTGTTTTACTATCTTTATTTAATGAATCAATCATATTAATTACTTCGGCATAATTTTTATCTTTAAAATCCTTTTCATAGAAAACATAACCACCAACGTTATTGTTAAGAACATTCTTATCAGGATATCTAACTAATAGAAGTTCTCCAATTTTTTCATCTAAACTAAGTGTTGAAAGTGTATTATACGCTTGTTTATAAAATTGAGAGAATATCCCATTATCATTCCAATTGCTAAGATCTTCTAGGTTTTTATTAACTAACTTTTCCGTGCTTACTATATTAACATCTAAATTACTCGCATTTTTATTTAATACACCTGTATACTCAAGTACAGCTTCATCTCCACTTTTTAAATTATCTTTACTTTTAAACTTATAAATAAAATCACTAGTATCTTTAAATACCATTACATCATCTTGTTTTGATATAACTGTACCAGTTAATTTGCCATAGTTTCTTTTTTCCCATTTTTTAACAGTTATCACGATTATTATAAGTAATAAACCTATTGCCGTAATACCTAAAATAGGAATTATCTTTTTCATCATTCATCACCTATTTAATACTATTCAAAATATCTAAACTTATGCAAAATAAAAAAGATAGAATTACTATCTTTTAACTTGTTTAGACTCTTGTCTATATTCATCTAAGGCCTTATTGTAATTATTCATAATTTCATAAAAATTATCTCCTTTAACTCTAAAGTTGACATTTACTTTTGAATTATGATTATTAAATACATATATACCATCACGAGAATTAGTTGGATGATCTTTTATACAAGCATACTCGCCAATTCCAACACTTTCACTTCTTAAAAATGCATCGAGTATCTTACTCACCAATTCTTGAGTTAAAAAATCGGCATAGATAGAAGAAAACCCCATATCATAATCTCTTCTAAAAATTTCTCTTCCATCTTGATTAATCGAAATACCTACTACTAATCTATTATTACTCGATTCAAAATCCATTATACCACTAATTGTGTCTTTATCCATCATAAACTGTTCTAAGTATTCAAACATTACTTCTGAATTCTTTTTCGCAATTTCTAATACTCTATCTTGCTTCATCTATTTCACTATCCCCATTCTCATAGTTTATTTTAACTCCATCTTGAACATTATAAATATAAATATTAAACTTTATACCTTCCCCATTATCTTCAATAGACTTACCTTCCATATTTATACCACTAGCAAGTAAGTTTTTCCCTTGATATACAGGGGTTACACGATACAAAACATGGTTACCTGTTTCTTTTATATATTTAGAAACCATATTTTCATATTCTAGCATCACACCAGTATTGGCGTTTCTTGTACAAGTTATTAAATTCTTAACATTTGCATTTTCTCCGGTTAATTGATAACCAATTAAATGACATCTATTATAAAGATAATTACCATTTATAAAATCATACTTTACTGTATGCCATCCACTAGGTTTAACTGAACCAATCTCTCCTCTTTCTTCTTTAGGCATTAAATCAATTCCAATAGAAGCCATAGCAACTCCCGCTCTTCCTAAAGAATCAAGGTCACTATAAAATTCATAAGATCTTGTAACTAAATCTTCTTCTAAAAAGGCGGGTTCATTATTATTAATAACAACATATTTACTTGTTCCATCATAAGGTAAAACATTCGAGATATCTTCTGAATATTGTATATTTGGTTCTTCTACTTTTTTTTCTAAAAAATAATTATTATATAAAAAAGCACATATTGCACACACGGCAATAAGTGCTAAGCTACTGCTTTTTTTTGACATCTTAATATGAATCTACACTTTCAACTTCATAGCTTTTAACACTTGATGCATAATCCCCACAGAAGCTTACAGTTTGTTTCCATTTATCATATTTATCTAAAGAACCAATAAATAAAGTTTCACTTCCAACAGTATAGCCATCACCATCAATAAATGAATAAGTTACATTAATTGTATCAGTAAAGTTAATATTTTTATTATACTTATTTTTATCAGTTAATAATACCTTAGTTGATAAAACATAGCAGTTTTCTTTTTCGTCATACTTACTATCTTCAACGCTTACTTGAATACCTGCATTAGTTACTTCAATCGTATTTTCATTTACTTGCGTAAATTCAGTACTCTTAACTGAATAAAATATAACAAAAGCCATAAACGCAATAGGAATAACTATTGAGACAAGTATAAAAAATACAGCAACAACTATTAAACCAGCTACTAATCCTTTATTAGTCTTCTTTGGTACATAAGTACTTTCTTGTTTTACTTCTTTAACGTCTTTAACTTCTTCATTTTTCTTTCTTGCCATTATTTTCACCTCTTACTTATATTGTAAATTCATTTAAGGAAAAATACAAGTAAAGTGTAAAGATAATGCTTATAAATTATTAACTTCTTAACATATTATGTTATAGTAAAAATAGGTGATAATATGAAAAATAAAGTTGTAATAATTGGTTGTGGCAATGTTGGTATGTCATATGCCTATGCATTAGTTAATCAAAATACCTATGTTGATGAACTAGTCTTAATTGATATTAATAAAGAAAGAATAATTGGTGAAGCTGATGATTTGAGTCACTGTCTTCCCTACTGCCCTTCTAAAATTAATATAACAGTTGGAGACTATGAAGATTGTAAGGATGCAAGAATAGTTGTAATTGCAGCTGGTGCAAATCAAGCCCAGGGAGAAACTAGAATGGATTTAATTAATAAAAATAGTTCTATTTTTAAAGATATAGTTACAAAAGTTATGGCTTCCAATTTTAATGGCATCTTTGTTGTAGCAACTAATCCATTAGATGTAATGACTTACCTAACTTTAAAATATTCGGGTCTACCAAAAGAAAAAGTAATTGGATCAGGAACTACTTTAGATACAGCAAGACTTAGATACATGATTAGTGAAAAAGTAGGTATCTGTCCAAAGAATATTGAAGCTTATGTAATTGGTGAACATGGAGATTCTGAATTTGTTCCTTGGAGTAATGCTACAATTGGATTAACAAATATACGTGAATTCTTAACTCAAGAAGAAATGGAAAAAATAGAAAAAGATGTAAGAAATTCAGCTTATGAAATAATAAAAAGAAAAGGTGCAACTTACTATGGAATTGGAGCCTCTTTAGTAAGAATTACTAATGCTATTATTGAAGATAAAAATATTATTCTATCAGTTTCTGCTTACGATGAAAAAAACGATTTATGTATTTCAACTCCAGCCATAATAGGTGCCACTGGTGTAAAGAAAAAAATATTTATTCCTCTATCCGATGAAGAAACAGAAAAATTAAAAAACTCCATAAATGTAATAAAAACAGCTATTAACGGATTAAAATAAGTTCATATCATATGAACTTATTTTTTCTTTAAACCTAAATCTTCTAAAATACCACTAAATGTTTCATAGTCTGCTTCTCCAAGATAAGTTTTAACTATTTTTTTATTCTTAACAAATAAAGTAAGTGGAGTATAACTAAAACTTTTCATAAAGTTTTCTTCAGACTTAACTCTATCTAAATTATTTAGATAATCATATTCGGATTTATCTATTATTGAAGAATTAGCATAATCATAAATATCTAAGATATTAATATACTGCGTTACATAATCATATTCTTCCTGAGCCAATTTATAAATTGCTAACATGCTTCTAGAATATACACAATTTTCTCTTCCAATAAAAATAACATATAATTTATTCTTTTTAAAATTTTCTATATCTGTTGGTTTAATTTGATTAAAAGAAGAAACATCATATATTGGATTAGTTGGATTTTGATGATACTCAATATCTTTATCACTTTTCTTTGAAAGTATTAATATCATTAACAATAAACCAATAATAACAAATAATATAAATGCATTAATAATATTTTTCATAAAAAAACTTCACTTCCTACTTAATATATCTAATAATAAATTCTGTACCTACTCCAACTTCACTTTTAACTTTTATTCTTCCATTATCAGATTCAATAATCTCCTTAGCTAAAGATAGGCCAATCCCAAATCCATTATCACTGTCACTTAATTTATAAAATCTTTCAAATATTTTCTTTATATCTTTCTTTTCTATTCCTGCACCAAAATCCTTAATACTTACCTCAGTGTATAGATCAGTTTGGTTAATACTAATCTCTACCTTAGAAAATTCATTTGAATGCTCAATTGAATTTTTTATTATATTAGTAAGTGCTTCTATCTCCCATTTAGCATCTCCCATAATATATAAAGAATCTTCACATTCAAAATCTATTGAGACACTTTTTAAATCAGCTAACATTGAAACATTTTTAATAGATTCTTTTATGACACTCACTAAATCAATTTTTTCATGCTTTAACTTAACCGTATTAGTATCAAACTGAGATAATTTTAATATATTATAAACTAAAAAATTAATATTTATTATATCTCTTTTTATATCCATTATAAATTCATTTCTCAAATGCGTGTCCATTTCAGGATCATCTATTATATTATCAAGAGCAATACTAATAGAAGTAAGTGGTGTCTTTAATTGATGGGATATATCAGATAAATTTTTCTTTATGTTTTCTTTATCATTTAAAGAATTATCTGCACTTTCCTTTAACATTACCATAGTTTTATATATCTCATTTTGAAGTATTGAAATATCTCCTTCTGCATTAGAAATTAAATCTAATTTATAGTTCTTTTTATTAATCTCTTCAACATAATAAATAAGTTTTTTAATTTTCTTATTAGAATGTGCTATAAATAGATTTATAACTATTAATATAAGTATTAATAAAACTACTAAAGTTATAATGTTAATAACATAAAAGTTCTTAACAGTGTCATTAGAATTTAAACTAATATTATCCTTATAAATATCTATTCCATATGATTTTAAAAAACCATCATCATTATTTTCATCATTTAAAATATCAATAATTTCTTTATCAGTTACCGAAGGATATTTAATCCTAATATTATTTATTAAATTTGCAACAACACGATTATTAGAATATTCATACCTTTTTCTATAAACATTGATATTTATCACATTAAATATCAAAATAAAGGAAAAAATTAGAACAATGATTATATTAATCTTTTTTCTATTCATGATCTATTCTATATCCAATTCCCTTTAATGTTTTAATAATATCTGTATCAAGTTTTTCTCTAATTCTTTTCATATAAACTGTAATAGTATTATCATTAACATCATTTCCGGTCCATTCCCAAATATGTTCTAGTATTTTATCACGAGTCACAACTTTATCAATATTAGTAAATAATAAATTAAGTATTTTAAGTTCTAAACTTGATAAACTAACTTCTTTATTATTTTTAAGAACAACCATCTTATTAAAGTCATATGTAATATCTTTTACTGTTATAATATTTTTTTCATTACTATTTAGTATTCTTTTTATACGCGCAATCAATTCTCTTGTTGAAAAAGGTTTAGTAATATAATCAACTGCTCCCATTTCAAAACCATTTACTATATCATCTTCTGTATCTCTAGCAGTTAAAAATATAGTTTTAATATTATTAACATTATTTTTATAAAAATCAAAACCATTACCATCAGGTAAAGATACATCTAATATCAATAAATCAATATCTTCATTTATTTTTACCCTTGCATCTTTAATTGTAGAAGAAGTAAGAACAGCAAAGTTGTTTTGATTTAATGCATAGACTAAGCCTTTGGTTATTTTTTCATTATCTTCAACTAATAAAATCATGAATATCCTCCTAACCACCTTTATTATATCAAATAAAGAGGGAGATTACTCCCTCTAAATTAAATATTATCATTTCTAATTGTTTCAATTGTATTTTGTTTGCTTATCTTACTTATAGAGTATTTCATAATAACGGTTACCAAAATAAGTACAGCAAATATAGAAATAATAACAGCTGTTGTTGGATAAGTATAAGCAAACTCTAAATCTCCATCTATTAAAGCTTTATAAATTATATAAGATAAAATACTTCCAATTGGAATACCAATAATAAGTGATTTTAATCCATAGAAAATACTTTCTAAACTAACCATTTTATTAAATTCTCGTTTTGTCATACCTACACTTTTTAAAGTAGCAAATTCACGAGCACGTAATTCAACACTTGTAGTTATTGTATTAAATATATTAGTTATACCAATAAGAGCAATTACTGTTATAAAACCATAAAGGAATATTGCGATAAGTGTGAAAAGAGATTCACTCGACTTTTTTTCTTTATCAACATTATAAAGGTTATAGTCACTTGCCTCTTCTAATATTTTTTCTGCCTCGTCTTGAAATTTATCAGGATTTTTTACATCTAGTAATAATTCATAATAATCTCTTACTTTAGAATACTTTTTCATAAATTCATCACTGACAACCATAACAGCATTATCAGAAAAGTTTGAAGCCTGACCAAATGGTTGTTTATCAGTTAAGAAAGAAACCTTAACACTTGTATCAAACCAACACTTGTCTTCATCACCATCAGTACTTTCACAATTATAATCATACATATGGCCTTTTAATATATCTCCACGTTTATAATCAAATATATCTAAATCATGTTTTTTTCCCTTTTTTGCTTTTTCATCATATTCATATACAAGTTGCTTATTTAAAAGAATTGCGCCATCATATACATCTTCATATTTTAATCCCAAACTTTGAATATATTTACGATATTGATAATCTCCTAAACTAATAAAAGTTATACCAAAGTTTTCAATTTTACCATCAGATATTTCATAATTCTTTTTATAATAGTTATCATAAGCAGGACTAAATTTAGGAGTATCTAATATAAATGATCTAGAAACATTAACTGAATAATCTTTTATACCCTCAATGTTTACTATTTTTTTGATAATATTATCTTTTTTATCATCATTAGTTTTAAAAGTAATATCTATATTAAAATCAGTATCTTTATAACTTAAATCAACTGCTTTAAAAGCCAACATCATAAATGAATAAAGGGCGATGAATACTGATACACATACGACAATTGAAATAACTGTTGTACGATATTTTTTACTATTTCTCTTTAAATTTTTATATGAAACATCCCCACCAATACCAAATAATTTCTTAATTAATTTTGGTGATTTAATTTTCTTTGATTTAATTTTTATATCATTATTATTACGAATTGCTGATATAGGTGATATTTTACTAGCTTTTCTAGCACTTTTAATTGCCGATAGATAAATAGTCACAGCGCCTAAAACAACTGATAATAATATAGAACCAATTGATGCACCAAAATTTAATTCTATATTTAATGCATCACTTAATAAAATAGATGTTACTTTAACTAAGACAAATGATGCAAATAATCCTGAAAGTATTCCGATTGGTATTGCAATAAGTCCTAAGATAAATGCTTCATATAAAACATTTCTTCTAATTTGTCTTTTTGTTGCTCCAATACTTGCAAGCATACCATACTGTCTTACCTTTTCAGTTATAGAAATATCAAAACTATTCTTAATACAATAAATTGATGTAGCCATAATTATAAGAGTAACAATTGCAGCAACAGTATATAAAGCTTGCATTGAAGGATCTTTTAAATTTTGATACTCAAGTGAAACTAAATAATTATTTAAGTTTACTACTTCATATCGAGCTTTTTCCATTTCCTCTTGGTATTTCTTATTAAACTCGATCATTTCTTCTTCAGAGTTAAAATTTCCTCCAGTCATAAAGGTCTTATAGATTTTTTTATCTATTCCCAAAATATCAGCAGTTACATAATAAGGGTCACTCAAATACTCATGCTTATATCTTACATAAGCATTATACATAGAAACATTCATCTCATCTAAACATGTAATAAATGTATAACCTGGAGCTGTATATGGTTCAATTGAATAACTAGGGCGTTCTATTATACCAACTATTTTATATTCATGTTCCTCATCACTTTTAAAAGTTTCCAATTCCGCATTATAAGGATTTGTTTGATCTAAAATAGAATCTTCTCCCTTAATTAAACGTTTTCCAATATCCAATTTTATTGTATCACCAATATTTAAGTCAACTCGTCCATTAGTTTTTAAATGTTTAGATATAACTATTTCTTTACTTGTTTTAGGGAGTCTTCCTTCTAAAACATTTTGTTTTACTATTTTATCTAAAGATTTAAAATCATAAGCAAGAAGATAGACAAAAGGTTTATCTTCATTCTTTATACCATCTAATTTTGCATACCCAACTTCTTTCGAAAAATAAACATCTTCAATATATCTATTTTCTTTTAATTTAGATATATCATTAGATAAGACATGTGAAAAAGAAACATGATAATCGCCAGATCTTTTCTTTTCATATTCTAAAGCAGACTTTTTAAAGCTTATAACTAAACTTGATAAAGCAGTTATTAAAGCAACTGAAAGAATTATACCAACTATTGTAACAATAGTTCTTTTTTTATTTAATACTAAGTTTTTCTTAGTAAGTTTGTTAAGCAAGTTCATTATTAATCCTCCTTAACAATATGTCCATCTTCAATTTTTATAATTCTATCAGCTGAGGATGCAATATCTAAGTTATGTGTAATCATTACAATAGTTTGGTGATACTTTTTATTAGATATTTTAAGTAAATCAACAATCTCATCACTAGCTTTAGAATCTAAGTTACCAGTTGGTTCATCAGCTAGTATTATTGCTGGATTAGTAATCATTGCTCTTCCGATAGATGTTCTTTGTTGTTGTCCACCAGATAGTTCATTAGGTAAATGTTTTCTTCTAGAAGTTAAACCTAAAGATTCAATTAATTCATCTAACTTTTTATTATCAACTTTTCTTCCATCCAATTCCATTGGTAATGTAATATTTTCTTCAACATTTAATATTGGTATTAAATTATAAAATTGATAGATAAGTCCAACTTGTCTTCTTCTAAATATTGCAAGTTTATCATCATTCATATCATAAATGTCATTACCATCTATATAAACTTTACCACTGGTTGGTCTATCAACTCCACCAATTAAGTGTAAAAGTGTTGATTTACCTGAACCACTTGCTCCAACAATTGCAACAAATTCACCCTTCTTAACTGAGAATGATACATTATCAAGTGCAACTACTTTATTATCGCCCTTTCCGTATATTTTTGTAAGTCCTTCAACTTTTAATAAATCCATATTATTCCTCCTTGAACAAATTCATTTTAACAAATAATAAGTGACACCTAAGTGACATTTTATAAAAAAAGATAAGTTTACATCTAAAAAAAGTTAATCTTTAAACATTAACTCTTTTCTTTTTATATATTCATTATTTACTTTTCCAGTACCTAAATGATTTAAATCTATTCCTAAAGTCGTCTCCAACCAATTTAAATATTCTCTTATATATCTATTAATACATTCTAGTTCTTCAAATTCACATTTTAAATGAGAAAACCTATTATCTAAATGTTCAAAGAAATTTAAATAAATTCCATCAGGATCATTTAGACGTATACTCTGTTTTAACTTCTTTATATCCAAATCAAAAATCTTTCTTTCAAGTTTTGTAACTGAAGTAGTTTCAGATAAATCTATCAAATATGGATCGTCAAAATAACTTAAATCTATAATCTCTGAAATATACTTGCGAATACCTTTTGCCTTATTAATAAGTCTTTCCATTTCTAAAGCATCTGCAATTGTGATATCGTCTATTTTTATACTTGCATAATTAGGTCCAAATATTTGTAAAAGACTTCTATTATTTGATTCATTTAATAATCTTATTTTCATTTCATCGGTTAAAGCCTCTTCATAATCCTCAAATTGATCTAATTGAGGATATGTACCAAACTTAGCTGAATAGTTTATATGACTCCAAGTTAACTTTTGAGCAGTTCCATAACCGCCTGTATAAACATAATTTAAAGAATTAGTTACATCATTAATTCTAATTGGAAAAGGCCTTATAACCATTTCAGAAAAAAGTAATCTTCTTGGTGAAACACCAGCTTCTTGAAGCATATTAGAAACTGAAATATTTCTCGAAGTTACATTAGGATGTTCACCACTAAAGTTTAAAGATAACTCGCAGCCTTGTGCACCCTCAAATAAAACAATTTCATCGGGGTTATCCAAGTGTTTATATAGTAAATCTAACCAATCATCATTCTTTAAAACAACAGCATTCTTATATCCTTTAAAAAATTCAAGATTAGGATTTCTAATTATCTTATCCTGATTACATGCAGCACATCCATGATAAGTAGACCCACTTTTAATTATTTCTCTTTCACGATTTTTATGTTCTTCTGTTACAAGAGGAACTAATTCATGAACATATATTTTACGGTTACCAATTAGATGTTCGTGAGTATCATATTCGGATTTAAATACTTCTAAATCAATTACGGAACTAGGACCAATAAAAAGTTCAACTTCAGGATTTACAACAGCAACTGGAATATTTCTAAATAAGAAAGTATTCCCAGTTTCATCAACAAAAGTATGACCAGCATTAGGCATTGAATTAGTTAAACTTGCACCAACACCATACTTTTTATTAGTAGCGATTTCTCCACATACCTTTGCTTTCCCACAGGAACCCGCTTCTCCATCAATAACACATACAATATTATTATTTACCATAACCCACCTCAAAAAATTATCTGGTTCTTATATTAGTACTCCCTGATAACCTAATATCATTACTTTCATCAATCGAATAAATAAAACCTTTATCTTGGATTTTTTTCTCTAAAGTAGATATGCTAATACTCTCTTTTTCTTCTCCTTGATTTACTAGCAAAACTAGCTTATCAGGTAAGGAAACTAAGCCCTTAAAAAGTCTTCCATCGACTACTTCAGTATAACCAAAAATATTAGTATAAAAAAGTGATAAATCTCCCATAACATTTGGCATAATTACAGCTGAATTTACATTTCTTTCAAGGCTACTATCTAAGGCATCATCTAAAACATAAGCATCTCTTGCAAACCATAATTCTGGAGCTTCCACTTCTTCCTTTTTTTCACTTATTTGATTGTCTACATCTTCTTTTAAGAAAGTTACTTCAACATACTTCAAATTATGTTGTTCTAAATAATGTATCATATCTTCTTTACTTGCTTTAGAACCTTTCATTACCATAATAAGAGTATCACTCTCTTCATTATAAAGAAACAAGTCAAATAAACGATTCGTTATGTTATTTGATCCTATCATTATTTCACAGGCAACTTTATCATATATGATACTTAAGCCACCCTTTATTTGTTCTAGAGCAGTAAATATTTCTTCTTTTGCTTCTTGAACTGCCCATATATCTAAATTACTCTTCATAAATTCTCCCATATTTTTTTATATTGTTCAATTTGTCTATCAACACTTATCTGTGCTGCAGGATGATAGACAGGAATTATTATATAATCATCTGTTTTTATAACTGGTGTATTTAAAATAGTTTCTGTTAAGTTTTTTTCTATACAAAATCCAAAAATATTTGAAAGTGATAAAAGCGGATAATACCCTAAAGTAACAATAACTTTTGGTTTTACAATATCAATCTGTCTTTTTAAAAACTTAGAACAACAAGTTGTTGAATATTTTAAATTAATATTATTACTCCGATAATTAGATCCCCTTCTTGCACACATAATTGCATTAGTTATATAGATTTTATTTAAATTATAGTTTTCATTTGTTAAACTTAAAAATTTAAATAAATTTCTTTTAGTTAAACTCTTTTCTTCTTGAATTAACTTTTCATATTCCTCCCCATTTTTATATCTTTCATAAATATTTAGCATATCTTTATATGGACCCCAATCTTGACCAATAATCATTACTTCACTATCGAGATGATTTAACCAATCTGTCCAAATGGATGGAATAGATAAACTCATTTCTGAACCATAAAAATTTATTAAAGATTTATCACCAAGATTTAAACATTTATTACATTTACTAATATCATTAACTAAAGACTTAAACTCATTACTTTTCATCTAATACACTTTCATCTAATTCTCTAAATCCGCCTCTACTCCAAAGCCATAAAGGTGTATGAATATCAATAGGTTTATATTTTGTTCCTTCAAATACTTTTTTCCAAGCTTCAATTACTAATTCTTGAACATTAGAACTTTCCATCTCTTCATCACTTATAAGACCTAAACGATGAGTAGCTTTTATTACATGTGTATCAGGAGCAACAGTTAAACATTCTGGGTTTTTATATAAAGTATCCGTATATTGCATTATAACATAAAGCCAATAGTTAACTAACTTTGTCCCACTTATATAAGGAAAATCTTTCTTATGTTTTAAAATAAAATCTCTTATCTTATTAACATCATAATCATTTTCTTTAAATAACTTTCTTATATCTCCATCAAATAAGTCTATAAATGTATGACATAATTTAATCCATATCTCGGTTTGCTTATTTTTTTGTAATGCAACCTTATATTTAACTAATGCTTCTTGAACTTCTTCAAAACTTCTTTTTAAAACTTCCGTTGGATCAAAAACAAAAGAAGTATTCTTATCCTTCGCAGTTTTATTTGCGCCTTCCCATAAAGTATAAGAATTCCTTTGATAATTTAAAGACATTGGTAACGTAAAATATAAATAATTTTCTAAAGATTCTAAATCATAATGGGGATTTTCATCTTCTGGCATTACTTCTCCGCCTAGCATTCCTTTTTTATGCATAGCAATTAATATTTCACATTTTCTTATAATATCAGACATACTATCACCTAATAAAATTATACCATAAAAATAAGTGCTTTTTTAGCACTTACTTAAATCATTATTATTATTTTTAGGAACTTCATATATTTTATCTGAAGTTGATACATAATCAACTAGTTCTTGATAAGTTAAACCATCAGGTATATCAAGACTTTCATAAAGTATATCTCCTTCTTCCATCGAAGAAATATACCCTTTTAACAAATCTTTAAATGAAGAAAATTTATGAATTCCCTCATATTTAGAAGAAGGAACACATACAAGATAAAACTGATTATTTCTACCTAAATACACAACAGCTGGTTCTAATTTAACATGATCTAGTTCATCAATGCTCTCATTAAATAATATCGAAGCTTGAAAACCAAGTCTTTTTAATGTAACTAGAATAAATTTAGCATATTCTAGTTTAGTTCCATAAGAAGTTTTTAATATTTCTTTGAATGAAGAAACACGATATCGCTTTTCAAAATCAAATGGATTTTTATGTAGTTCATTTTTTTCATCATACCATCCATAGGCAAAATTAGTATACATATAATCAAGTATATCTTGAGGAGTTTTAACATGCCTATAAGAAGCAGAAGACATTTTAACACCTAAATTAGAACCAAAATAATTAATAGTTCTAACTACTAAAGTTTCTTCTACTTTTTTTCTATACTCTGGATCAGTTAATAATAAATTAAAATTATATCTATTTCTTAATGGAACATTTTTCTCTTCATATTTTTTTATTGCTGCAGGTTTTTCACAAATATTAATAGATTTATCCAATAATAGATAATCATCTTTAATTGGTATATTACCAGGGACTTTAGAAGATAATAAATAATTTACCATAAAATAACATAGTAAATAGCCAGAATATCTTGGTGACTCAATTGAATATTTACCATTACCTTCAGTATTTAAATATTCAAGTTTAGGTATTTCTTTTCTTCGACATACTATTCTACTTAAAAAAGCACTTTTACTTTTTTCATTACTATTTTGTAAAGATGATCTTTCACCAGATAATGTTTGTGCAATACCTTCATCTAACCATAAAGCATGACCATCTTCTTCCTTACAAACTGATGCATATATTATATGGCTGTATTGATGAACAATTCTATTAACAACATAAATTAAATTGTTATTATTTAATGTATCTTTTACATATACACCTATACCTTTATTTGAAAAAGACCCTTCAGCATAATCTTCAAATCTTTTCTTAGTCTTTGTTGCTTCATCTTTTAAATCTTCTAAATCATCAAATAAAGTAACCTTTACAGGTCGATAGTCAGAACACGTAAAAAATCTTCTAACTTCTTCTCCTTTTTTAGAAACCATCTCTAAAATAGTATCAAGATATGGTTTATATTCTTCCCTACACTGAATAGTGAAATAATCATTACTTATACTTGCCATACAATTCACCTATTTTAATTATATCAAAAAAATAAGAATAAATCTTATATTATTCTTACTTTAATAACTTTTTTACTGCTTTTTTGAACTTTTTCTTGGCATTAGTTACTTTATACACCTTAATTTCTTTCATAAATGACTTGCGTAATTGATTGAAATTATCAATTAAGGATTTGTACTCATCTTCACTTAATAATGATTTCATCGCGTAATCATATAATCTTTTATTTACAAATTCACTTAATATAGAAGTTACTTGCATAAAACCTCTTGCATCAAGTACTCCAGCTCTTAGATATTTATCATAAAGACGATCAATTTGAGATAATAAAGCTAAATATGAAGTATGAGTTACATATTTATTAAATTCATCCATGATAGCTATTGGATTTCTCATACTTTCTGTAATAAAAATATTATTAGGTAAAATGTTTGTTTTATTAACAGTTGATTCCAGTATTCCCTTATGAAGCTGATAGTTTTTAGACATCCACTCATCACTAGTTAAACTAAATGCAGAAGTAAACATTTGAAAGAATGTAATTAAATCATCTACGGGAGATGTAAGTAATTCATCATCAATACTATATTTAAATAAATCATCTATGATAAAGTCATCATTATTCTTCTTTTTTACAATAGCTAACGCAAGTAGCTGACATAAATTATCCGTCATATAATACCCGGAAGTTCGTTCATAACCATCATCATCACATTTAAAGAATCCCGAATAATTGCTTACATCATATTTATATCCTTCTAAATCGGCAGATCTTTTAAAAGATGAACCATATACATGATTAAAAATAACCATTAAAGCATGCCATAATTCATGAGAATATATTAAATCAATATGCTTTTTATCTCCATCAAAGTGATCTAATCCATACATTTTTATACTGGTATACCCATTATCCGAAAACTTAGTCAAACCATGAACCGATTCATTTATATCATTATCTTTATAGTCCCAGCCATGTATCTCAACGCTTTCTAATCTTTCCATTACTTTTTCTTTAAATAGATTTTTTATAACAACATCATTATCACCAAATAACATTGCTATATTGTCATTTAATATTTGATTAAAAAGTTCTAAATCTTCTTTAGACTTTATATTAATATTAGTCATATCTTCATCCCCTAAAAAATTAATGATGCTATTATACCACAAATCTGGTTATTTTGCTTGACTCATTATCCACTTGATGTCTTCAATTGCTTTATCTACATTAAAAAAACCATTACCAACTGGATAATAAACTGAATAAAAGTTAAAATCTTGCCCATTAATATTTCTTACAAACTTTTTCTTTCTAACATTAGATACTGAAATCTTTTCATCTAACATGATTGAACTAACTTGATTACCAAATAACACTATTGCTTTAGGATTTATTATATTAAATTCGTATTCTAGATATTTTTTATATTCCAAAAATACTTTATCAGGTAACGCCCTTGCATCTACTTGTGTACATTTTCCTAAATTAGTAATAAAAAATTTATGCTTTTTTACATTGTCATATACCAAATTTGCAAACTCCGGATTCCATTCATTTCCTTTTCTCTTTCTAATCTCTTTAAAAATATCATCATCAATTAAATCAAGATCATGAAATAAAGTCCAAATATTTTTTGTTCCAATCCAAGGATGTTTAGGGCCAGTCCAACTTTTATCAGCAGCAATATTCCTTCTAGTTGGATTCATAAAAACAAAACAAATATCTGGATTATCTATACATCCTCCATTATAAATAGAATTTAAATTCTTATCTCCATACCTTTTTTGCATTCTATCATATATTTTGTATAATTCATCCATTGTCTTATACTTCATAATATCACCTGATAAAATTATAACATAATAAAAAGGATACAAGTATCCTTTTATCTCTTTGGTTGTTTTTCCGGAGGTAATATTTCTTCAACAAAGTAAGACATAATAACATTTAAATCTTCAGGTCCATAGTTTGTTAAGTATGGAATTAAATAATTCATTGTGAAATAAAAACCATTTACTTTTATACCATCTTCATGTAATACAAATACTGAATCAGATTTATAGTAACTATATAAATCAAAATGCATAAAGTAATCTAAAACAGTATAATCTGTACCAGCAACAGGGGTATCAAGTATTTTAGTATCCTTAACATATTGAGAATACTTATACTTATATGAATCTCTGAATTTTTCATTATACTCAATATCTAAAGGAGTTACAGTTAATTGAATTTGTTCTTGTGGAGCCTCTTCTTCATCTTTCTTAGTAGCATCTTCAATTATAATATTTTGAGGTTCACTTACCTCTTCTGAAACTTGACTTTGATTATTTGAATTATTTGAAGCAAAAGCTTTTACTCCAGTACCTTTAACGGTACCATCCATTTCATAGTTATCTAAGTGTCTTAAGATATCAAGTAACATATTATTTTGTTCTTTTGTACCCTCATAGTCAGTTAATCCAAAATGACTAGCTATTGCCTTAATATTATCAAGTGAAGTTTGATTTCCACCATCTTTTAAAGCTTCAACTAAGTTATTGCCACGATAAGATACATCTTTTAAATCTGGAATTAAAACACCGTCTTCAGTTATATAATCTAAACAGTAAGAATCTGGGTTTACTCTTTCAGGCTTACCCTTAGAATCACCTTTATTTTCACTTGCAAGAATTCCTTTAACCGTTTCAATATCATCTGTTAAAACTTCAGTTTTACCAGAGGCAAAAGAATTTAGGTTGCTTGATTCTCCAACAGGTATATTAACAACCTTACTTTGATCAACTTTAGGAGTAGCTCCACCAGAAATATCAATTAAGTCTAAATCTGATGATAAAGACCTATTGTTTGCTTCCATTTCTCTTTGTTCAGCTTCTTCTATAGCTTTTATTGCAAGATCTATTCCTCTTGATACACTCTCTAAATTACTTTGACTATTAACAGGTTCATCACCAATTAAATCTTGATCAAATCCAATTTTTTCTTGTCTTTCCAAATCTTTGTAATCTTCTATTATTTTTAGACCATCAGAAATGCTTTGAGGATTTTCTCCACTTAAAACATTATTAAATGCTCCGCCTAGCATGGACATGTAATCCATATTAACAAAATCGGCTCTTTCTTGATTTCCTGCGGCTATACCCGTATTATCAGAAATTCTTCTTATGACATCATTATCCTCTATTTGTTCTTTTAATTCGTTTTTTTTAGCCTCAAGCGCTTCTTTAGCTTTTAACTCACGATATTCATCATCACTTAAGACTTCCCCAAATAATTCATTTAACTTTTCATTAACTTCTGCATATCTTAAACAATCATTTTTATCTATATTCCAACGACTAAGTTTAATTTCTGTTGCAGCAGCAATACTATTTAAAGTATAGTCATAATCTTGAGTTAACATTTCATTAAGTAATACTCTCAAAGCTACATGTTTATTATTATATTCTTGATAAAATTCACGACATAAAGTACCATCAGACATTAGGTAGTCATCTTTAATATAGTCTTCCACAACATCTTTTATAGCATCATATATAGCATTTGTTAAAACCGAAGGTGAAGTAATCCCATCACTTCTTACTTGTTCATAACCATACCAAGCATAGGAAACATGATATATTGGATGAACAGGTAAAACAATATTGATTAGTTCATCTTCCATTTCATCTAAAAACTTTAATGTTTCTTCTAGATGTTCTGAGTTACATCTAATCTTAATTGGAGCGTTATAGCCTGCACAAATAAATCTTGTAGAAGGTGTAACTATTCTAATATTATCAAGACCACATGCACGTAAATGTCTATAAAGGCTATTTAATGCATAAATAAAATCTCCTGCATTAACTTTAATTATAAATTCATGTTCCATGTCTTTATAATCATCTTCTTGATTAACACCAGACATGTCATAAACTACTTGACCGCACTCAAATATTTGTTTCTTTATTCTCTTATAAAATATACTACCCATCTTTACTTGATTATTCTTATCAAGTTTATTAAATTCATCTTTACCATGACACTGATCATAACACATATTAAGCATCATCTCATTCATGAATTCTTCATTTTCTAAAGCATCTACTTTTCCCGAAACAAAAGGGTCAAGTTCTATACAAGACATTAAAGAAGTTCTTTGATTGTAAAAAGGAAGATTAGACTTAATAAAATCCCCAAGAATAGATTCAATTAAATTCTCATTAAATTCAACCTTAGTACTATTTCTAAATTTATTTAATTCCATATAATCACCTAGATTACCTTATTATAAGAATATTATATCATTAATTTATTTACAATAAAAGAAAAAAAGAGTTAATTATACACTCTTTTATTTAGGTCAAGTCCTAACAATTGTAATTTAATTGTTATCTGCTTTATTTCATTATCTTTAAGTCCAAGTTCTTTTAACTTTTTTCTATTTAATATCCATAGATTTTCAATAGTTAAAATTTCATTTTGTTTAAGTATATCTACGATTGGCTTATCTAAATCAAGTATTTCAATATTTTTTTCTATATATATATTTTTCTTCTGCATAGTTACACCATCCCCAAAATTAATTTCAATAATATTATATCACAAAATTCTTAATCAAGGTAATAAAAAAAGTAAGATTTTTTTCTTACTTAATTTTAAGTTGCTCAAAAGATGATGTATCAAAAATAGCTCTACTTGTTACTTCACCAATAGCTTCTTTAACATTCACAGCCGTATTTTGAACTATTGCCTCATAACTAGATACTAAGGCACTAAATCCTTTTTGATCATAAGCATTTACTATTTCATTTAATGATGAAACTTTAAGTGATTTAGAATCCATTAAGGCTTTTAATGCATAAGCTGCAAAAATAGGAGTTACTTCACCTTGAACATTACCATTTACTACATCTAAGATATGTTCAGTTTCTTCAGGATATTTCTTTATTAATTCTTGTCCATAAGAACTTATATTTTTTAAAGATCCATCTAATATACTTTCTTTACGAACTATTTGGCTATTTAATAATCTAATCTCTTCTTCTATTTTAGCTTTAACACTTCTTATATCAAATCTATCTTTTCTCATTGATGTTTTAACAAAATTAACTACTCTTTGCTCAATAGAATCATCTATATTAGCTGTTGGAGATACAAATTGATCAGCAAAAGGACGCAAACCAATCTTATCAAGTTCTGATAAAATAAATCCAAACTTTTCTTTAGCGCTAACTATTTTTCTTAACTCAAATTCATCTTTCTCTACTTCTGACTCTAAATAGGCAATTTCTTTAGTATTTTTTAAAGAAGATAAGAAGCTCTTATTTAACTCAGCTAATCTCGTTTTATTGTGAGATAATCTTTCTCTTACTACAACTGCTTTATCATTTTCAGAAGTTCCAATAATATGAACAGCTTCCATAAAATCACGAACTAATTGTTCATTACTTTTTATTATATCTAAATATGCCATGAATTGCTCATCAGCACGAACCTTTTCTGCATTATCAACTGTATAATGTCTTCTTCTATTAAAATAAACAGTTAAATCATGTGCTAAAGCGGGCATATTCTTTAAATCATATATTAAATCAACGGCTGTTTTATCATTGCCATTTATAATAAAACTTTTGGCATAATCAACATTAGCTTGATCAAGTACACTAGAGCATATCGCGATAATCTGTGTTGCACTATTTAAGTTATTATTCATAAAATCTACATAGTGATCAAAATTACGAGTTTGAATTGCTTTTTTTATTTCAGCATATCGATTATATGTTACTGTAAGAGCTCTATTTTTTATTTTTTCAAACTCACTTAACTCACCAGTTTCAACAAGCTTTTCATCTAATGCATTCAACTTAGATTTTAAATCCATTAATTTACTATCAATAAAAGGAACTAGACTATCTATTGTTTTATCTTTATCATAACATTGTTTCAATAATCTAAATTCACCAATATATTTTAAAGTTTTTAAAAGGTCAACCAATACTTGTTTATCTTTTGGAGATACATTATCAACACCAATGGACTTAATAGACGTGATTAATTCTTTATAAGATTCAATACTACTCATTAGTCTTATCCTCCTCATCATTTAAATCAAGTGTTACCTCTTCTTTAGTGTCTTCTAAGGAAGCAATAAGATCATCCATTTGTTCTAATATATCAAATGTTTCTGAAATTTCATTATCATCCATAATCGTCACCTATGATAATTTTATCATATACTATAGGTGTAAAAAAATAAAACCATTAACATTTTGTTAATGGTTTAACTCTTTGTTTACGTTATTTTCAAGAATTTTTATTCTTCTTAAAATTATTTCAATCATTTTTTTATTGGTTTCATTATTTTCTTCATATTCAGATATTGCTGACTCAACATAAGGAATTACTTCAATACTTATACTTTTTTCATTAAGAAGTGATAGAAAATAAGAATAATCTTTCATATCCAATAAAGAATAAATAAAAATCTTCATTAGAGAATCATTTCCAGAATAATAATAAATATCCGTAAAATTAATATATCCATAAGAAAATAATTTTAAGATAATGCTTTTATTAACTACTGAATATAACTCATCAGATAAAGAAGTTAGGAAATCTATATTTCTTAAAGCATACTCAATTAACAAGTCTTTATTAACTTTATTACCTAAACTAATTTTACCTTTTTTAGATATCATATCTTTAATAAATACAGAATCTTCTTCTAAAGACTCTAAGGCATTTTTTTGAATAAATAAACGATTGATAATATCTATATAAACTTCTTCATCCATAAATCCTTTTGAAAGAGATACATATATTAAAGAATAAAAACATCTACGTGATAAAAACAAGATATAAATTGGAGTATTTAAAAATTCATCATCACAATCGATAAATTCTCCTAAATAAGTCAAAAATTCTTGATTATTTATATCCGATGTAGAAAGTAAATCTAAGTTTTTAGAAATTGATATATTAATATCTATGTTTCTATTATTAATAGCCGATTTTAATAACATTATATCGGTATTAGTTACAATATCACTAGTAATTATACGCTTAAGATTAACTAATGCATCAAAATCCATATTAACCCCTTCTTCGTAGGGCATATTATAGTATTCTTTTGTCAATTTGTCAAAGAAAACATTTACTTTAATATAAAATAATAATATAATCTTATTATAGGAGGATATGTATATATGGAAAATGTTACAAATCTTATAGCAGAAGCTCAAAGTGCAATTGAAGAGTTTGAAAAATATATGTTTACAAATCACTTAGAAAAATACATTCAAACAAAGGAGTTTGCAAATAATATGTCTGGTAAAGTTTCTTATGTTGAATCAATGGTAAGAACAGGACTTAGAGACGACAATTTGAATGAAGCATTAGAAAGAATTAATTATGTAATCAATAAAGTTAGCTCTATAAGATCAGCTTATGAAAGTGGTAAAAACATTTCTTTAATTATTGATGATAATGGAGAATATGTTGCTGAAGAAGTTGGTACTAAAGAAGCATTAACAAGTTTTAAAGATGATTATCAACCAATTGATACTTCTGCAGTAAAAATAACTGATTACGAAGGAAAAAAAGCAGATGGCGAACTTGAAATACCAATACCAGCTGAAGAAATAGTTACTCCAGTAGTTATCGAAGATATCGTAATACCTGATGTACCATCTGAAGAAACTGGTACAATAGTTTCTGGACCTCAAGTACTTGATGATACAAATGGAGCAGCAAAAGAAGAGGATAAAGAAAACTTCTCTGGTGCTCTTGATATAGCAGCTATTGATGAATTCTTAAATCAAGGTTTAGAAGAAGAAAAAAATACAGGCTTAGAAGAATCTAATGCCAGATTAACACTATAACAAATAAAAAAAGGATTTTTTAAAAATCCTTTTTTATTTTATCTTATTTTTTTAAGTTTTCAATCATCTTTATTTCATTTAAATAAAGTTCATAGTTTTGTTTACTCTTCTTAGCTATAACTTGAAGAATCATTCCAGTAACCCATAAAAGAATTCCAATAGTTACTAAGAAACAGGCAAATATTAAACTAGGGAACTTTAATACTAACCCTACTTTAAAATAATCTATAAATGGTGGAATACCTATAATTACACCTACAATTAAGAAAAGCAAGGCAAATATATTAAAGAAAAGAGCTGGACGATATTCTTTAAATAAAGCTCCGATTGTTTTTAATACTTTAAATCCATCTGATATAGTATTTAACTTTGAAACACTTCCATCAGGTCTGTCACGATATTGAACAGGAACTTCTACTAACTTATAATTCTTATCAACAGCATGAATAGTCATTTCTGTTTCTATTTCAAATCCCTTAGATAAAACTGGAAATCCTTTAACAAAGTCATAAGAAAATGCTCGATATCCAGTCATTATATCCTTAACTTTATTTTTAAATATAAAATTAATTAACTTTCTAACTAAGACATTTCCAAAATTATGAAACATTCTTTTATTTTCTTTAAAGTATGTACTAGATAGTCTATCACCAATAACCATATCAGCTTTACCTTCTAAAACTAAGTTACACATCTCACGAGCAGATTCAGCTGGATATGTATCATCACCATCTATCATAAGATAACAGTCAGCATCAATTTCTCTAAACATACTTCTAATTACATTACCTTTTCCTTGACGATATTCATACTTTACTATTGCACCAGCAGAAGAAGCTATTTTATCAGTTCCATCTGTTGAATTATTATCATAGACATATATATCCGCCTCAGGTAAGGCTTTCTTATAATCTTTTACTACTTTTTCTATTGTTTTGGATTCATTATAACAAGGAATCAAAACTGCTATACTACTTTTTTTCATGCTCTTTCACCTCTTACATAATTTAATAATAACATAGTTATCACTGGAAGTACAAAAATATATGGCATTGTATATCTAAAATAGGTATTTGCTGGACCTATAATACAGAAAAGGATTGAACCAAGAAGTGGTAATAAACATATTAAGAATTTTTTATTCTTAGTATTAATTAAATAAACTACTAAAATAAGTACAAACCAAGTGTTTAAAGCAATATTAGATACAGCACCAATTATTGGTATATATGGTAGCCCATTAGCATACCCATCTAAAATAGCTCTTAAAACAAATAACTTATTATAATGATAATCAAGTAACTCATTTTCATTGACTCTTGTTGTATATTTCGTATATATATACCAATTATGTTCATCAGGATATATATAGCCAAAAGTATTATTTAATGTTGCATCAACATAAACATCTGGATATTTTTTTAATCCTTTAAACCAAACTTTAAAATAAGCTTTTAAATCCTCATTAGTTGTGTATTTATTAAATTCATTCTTAACAGGATCAGCAAGACTAGGTTTATATCTTTCTGCAAGTGTTGAATAATTTAATATTTTGTCTATTGTGTCTTTATCTTGATCATCATAAAAATTAGGATGTTCTTTTACTAATCTTGCAGTTTGTTGAAAAGGAACACTTAACATCTCCCTAGCTGATCCATCACTTATTCCAAGACTTGGAACAAGTATATTATCAAATGAATACATTGCAAGTAAAAAAGCAAGCATACAAGAAAGTATTTTAATAAAATTAGTTTTCGTATAAAAAAGTAGAGGAATACAAGTTAGTAGTATTATATAAACTCCATTATGCCTAAAAAGACCAATAAAAAGCATTACAAAGAATAACTTAATTATATATGAGTATTTTATCTCCACTGTCTTATACTTTGTTATTATATCGAATACAAATATGACAAATAGAATAATGAATGCTGTATAAAGAGTATCTTTAACAGCAGATACTGAATATATTAAATACATTGGTACAAATATATACATAAGTAAAACTACTAATCTACTTCTGCTCTTTATCCCATTTAAACTCATATATTTGATTGTGTAAGCAAATACACTAGAATATATTAAAGATTGTATTAATGTATATAGAAACAAACCAAAATTATCATTAATTAAGTGAGACCCTATATCAATACAAAAACCAATCAAATAAGTTTGAAAAACTGGATGATGCGCTGTCATAAATACATTTGGATCTCTTTGAATTACCCAATCTATATATTTAGTATGTTCATTAAAGTACATCTTTATCTGAAATGATGGATCAGGAGATAAAACAATCGGATAAAAAGCTATCATATAAATAAGTACACAAAAAAATATTGTCACAAAAGATGTCCTAAAAGGATATTTTTCAAAATATTCTATATACCTTTTAAAATATTTATTCTTTACTTTTATATCTTTATTCTTATATTTACCTATCAAATCATCTAAAATTGAAAATAAATGAATAAATAAAAAACTATATCCTAATATTTTAGCAAGACTAAGTAGTACTGTTGCAAAATTTAAAAATATTAGCTTATAACTTCCATATGTTTCATAGCCTTCTCCAATTATCATAAATATTGAAAAAAGTACTGATAAAAACATCTTAAGCTTCGTCACCTTATGAAATTCACGATGCGTAAAAAAATAATAACTTATTCCTGTAAAAATTGATAAAGCAAAAAACTTTGTTTCATATAATACAGATATTGTTAAAGTACTTAGATTTTCAAATATATTGATATTAAGTAAAAGAGCTATTCCTAATAAAACAGAAAATACAAATACACTTACTTTTCTTTTCATATAACTTTTCCTATCTAGACTAAGTATACTATTAAACACTAAATAAAACAATATAAGAAACTTGCATATTGAAAAAAAATGTGATATTATCTTCACCAAGAAAAGGGGATAATTATGGAAATATATAAAGTAAATAATATAAATGACTTTCTAAAAGAAGGTAATAAATCAGTCTATGAAATAGTAGGATTAAAAAGTAATATAGAAGATTATATAAGAAATTTCTTTTGTCCTAGTATAGACTTTAAACTAGATTCAAACTTTGATATCCTAGTTCAAGGAGAATATAAAGCCATTTTCTTTGACCAAAATGCATTCTTAAAACCACTTGCATCACTTTTAGACATTAGTTTAGATTTAATAAGTCCAGATGAAATAGCTAATTATATCAAAGTAAGATTAGAAAACAAACTTGCAGATTTAAAGGGAATAAAAAGAGAAGAAGAACTAATAATTGCATTCCCTACTCTAAGTGGTATATATCGTACCAAAAAAGAACATATTGAAAAATCCGTTTCTTTAAAACAAAGCTGTAAAACAATTAAGCCAATAAAGCAAGGAGAAGAAATAAAGATTAAAAGACTTCGTGAAATAGGTATATCTAAATCTGAACATGAACAAAACTTAATTGATGCTTACTCATTTAGCTTACAATCTTTTATAGCTTCCTATTTAACTGATTTAGAAAGAATTGGTAGATACTTTGACTTTTTAAAGACAACAGTAAATCAAGCTATGATGCCAGTATCTATAATTGAATCAATTGATGAAAATAAAATAAATAGTTATATTAATGATATAAAACAAAGTCAAAAAAGTAGAGAATTAAAATAACAATTCTCTACTTTTTATTTTAAAAGAAATCATACATATCTATTTTTCTTTGTTTTAATATCTCTTTATTAGCAGTAATAATAGTTTTTCCTTTACAACCATATGTATCATCAATTAAAAATTCTTCTTCTTCACTAAATATTTGAGCATATTTAGATTTATCATGATATACATCATCACTCATATTTCTTGAACCTTGTAAATAACCTGCAACCAAAACTCCACCATCAGTTAAATGTGGTTTTATTTCATTGATTATATATTTTTTAAATGTTTCAAGACGCATTCTAAGTCTTTTTTTATCAATAAATGTTGAAGTAAATTCAAATATATTAGATAAATAGATAAAATAGTATTCATCTAAACTATTTGCAAGATCCATGACATCTTTATCTAAAAATCTAACATGTAAGTCTTCAGTATCTTCTAGTGCTTTATCTAGTTCATCTATATAATAACCTAAATAAGAATCAATATTACCTACTGTAACATTTTGGACTGGAAAATGAAATAAACTATCAAACTGTTGAAATAAAATGGAAGAATTAGCATTATCTATCTTAAGTCCTTTTTTCTTCATTATTTTATAGATAGATTCAAAATAATATAAAGTCTCAGGGCTTAAAAAATTTCTACATTCTTTAAAAATATCATAAGACATTATTTCATCACCACAATGACTACCTGTAAAAAAATCTAAAAATAACTCTTTTCCTAAATGTGATTTCCAAAAAGCAAGTTTTAATTCAGCTATTCTTTTAGCTAAAACATTAGTGTCAAAACAAGTAATATCACGAGCTCCACTTGCAATTGAATCAAGTAAAAAGTCTCCACTACCAGTTACAGTTAAAACAGATTTCCCTTTAATAAATTTTTTATAACTATGAAAGACATTACATGCATCTTCTGTATTAAAAGGATATACTGGAGCAACACCTGCAAATTCTTTAACACCACTATAATCTTTTTCTATCAACTTTATAGATTGTTCTATTTCTTCTTCAACTGTCATAAAATGCGCCTCACAAATTAAAGAATATTTTAAAACAAACGCTTTATATAATCAATATAATTTTTTCTTAAAGTATCCATTAAAAGCTACCTTTGCATCATTTACTACAATAAAAGAATCTTTATCTAACTTCCTAATTAACTTAATGCATTCCCTATATCTTTTCTTACTTATACTTAAATAAAGTATTTTCTTATTATCAATAGTTTTTAAAACTGAAACACCAAAATTATTACCTCTAATTTTTAAAACATCTTTTGAATCAATAGTAGAAGAAATAACTTGTATATTATAAATACCATCTATTAATAATTCATTTAAAAGTGTACCTAAATATGTGCCTGTTGCATATCCAAGTGAATAGAATATTGCAATAAATATATTAAAATCTGTATTTACTAAAGCAACTCTTGCAGCATAAACCCAAATAAATACCTCAACAAAAGCAATTAATGATGAGAGTATTTTATTTCCTTTAACTACAAACATAGTTCTAAGTGTTCCAAGTGTAACATCTATAATTCTTGATATAAATATTTTAAAACAAGCAAGTACCATTCTAATCACCATTATTAGTATGTACCCAAAATAAAAAAATACATATACTACTTTAGGAGGTAAATTATGTTATTCGAATTTAATACAGATATCTTTGATACAAATAACACAACTAAGATATATGAGCCAAATGAGGGACTAACAAGAGGAAATATGTTCCCAAGTCTTTATGACAAATATAAGAATTATGAACCAAGTGAATTAATTCCAAAAACTGAAAGAGAGGCTTTATTAGAACGTATTTATGCACTATGCTTTGCAATAAATGATTTAAATCTTTATTTAGATACTCATCCACAAGACGAAGCAGCTTATAACTTATTCAAAAAATACTCTTTAATGTATGAAAAATGCCAACACGAATATGAAAGTAAATACCAAGTACTAGAACTTGATCATGATACATTTGGAGCTTATACTTGGATTCAAAATCCATGGCCATGGGAGGGATACAATGTTTAAATATGATAAAAAATTACCATATCCAATAAATATAAAGAAAAAAGATTTAAAAATGGCTAAATCTATTTTAACTATGTTTGGTGGTGCTAACTCAGAACTTGCTGCAGCCCTTAGATACTATTCTCAAAAATTCACAATGCCAGATGAATGTGGAAAAGCCTTATTAAATGATATAGCAACAGAAGAATTAGGACACATTGAAATGATTGCAACAATGGTAACTATGTTAACAAAAGATGCCACAATTGATGAAATAAAAGAATATGGTTTAGAAGATTACTACAGTGAACATGGTTTATCAGTTTATCCAGTTAATGCATCAGGTTCACCTTTCACTATAACATTTATATCAGTTACAGGAGATCCAATAGCTGATTTAAGTGAAGATATGGCAGCTGAACAAAAAGCTAGAGCAGTATATGAAAACTTAATTGATCTTGCAACTGATAAAGATGTTATAAATCCACTACTATTCTTAAGACAAAGAGAAATAGTTCATTTTAACAGATTTAAAGAACTATATGATAAATATAAAGAAATGGGTTACTAAGTAACTCATTTCTTTTAAATTGACAAATGAAATTAATAATAATATAATATGCAACTAATTAAAGGAGATTATTATGGAAAAATTAGTCAATACCCCATTTGATAAAATAGCAAACTATGTACCGACAGAAGAAGATGTAAGATTATCAGAATTAATAAATAGATATTTACATTATAAAAAAGAAAAAGAATTAAGAATTAGAGCATTTTTTGAAGATGTTGTAAGAAAAAGTAAAGTTGACAAAAACTTAAAAGATAAAATGTTATATATTCTAAGTTTTGCAACAATAGAAGCTTATACATCAGAATCATCTTGCACAATGATTATAAAATCAACCGAAAGAAATTTAGATATAGATATTCCACTTCAATTGAAGAAAAATACTATGTCACCTAAAATAAGTATTACTAAATCTGCTGAAGGTCTTGAAAGTGCAATAGCTGGTTTAATAATAAGTTCTATAGATTTTAATGAATTTGAAAACATCTGTAATTTCTTAGCATTATTTAAAGATACTAAACAATATAATTTAGATATCGATTTACTAGGATTTAATTTAACTATGAACTCTAATGAAATTGATATAAAAGAAATAAAAAATGACTACGCACCAAATATTATTACAGTAACTGCTAAAGGTAATATTAATTTTATTAGACAAGCAAAACGTGGAGGAAATGAAGAATATATTAATACTTTCTTAAGTCATTTATTCTTCTTCTTAAATAATTCATATGTAAAAAGAAGTGAAATACCACCTCAATTAATGAGTTATGAATATACTAATGAAGAAGAACTAAAAAACATAATTGATAAAAATGAAGAAAGTAATCCAAGTATTAATAATCAGTCATTTAGAACTTCTGAAGAAAAATATTATATAGAAATTAATAATGAAATTAAAGAATTAAATGGCGTTATAGAAATAACTGAAGAAGATGAAGATAATTACTTATGCAAATTTTTTGATGAAAGTACTTTAAAAGTTTCAAAAACAAAAATATTCAAAATTGTAAAATATCAAAGAACTCAATCACGCGCAGAAAACATCTTAGGAATAAGACATTAACAATAAAAAATAATTGGAAAAACTCCAATTATTTTTTTGTGAAAACTAATAATTTACTTAAAATATAATTAGCTATTGTTACAACCACCTGACTAATTATTTTTCCAATCACATCACTTAAACCCATTAATGAAACAATTACAAACATTATTGCCATATCCATAAGTAAACTAGCAACTCTTGATCCTACAAACTTTGAAACTTCACTAAAGATATTTTTATTCTTACTTTTAAATACAAAAATACGATTAGTTACATAAGCAAAAGCTACAGCAAATACCCAAGAAATAATATTAGCTATTTGTAACTCTATTTCAACACTTGCATCAAGAATAGTTCTAGTTGCAATAAAATAAGTAACTAAACTAACAACAGTTGTTAAAAGTCCAACAATTAAATAATTCCAAATCTCAGGATTCTTATAATATATTCCCCAACCCCAATTCCAAAATTTAACAAATGGATTTTTTTCATGTCCTTTAATTATTAATTTACCTTCACCTTTATTCATATTCTCTTACCTCATAAATATTATAACATATTTCTATTTAGCAAAATAATAAAATCTAAATTCTTTTATTAATAAAAGCCTTCTTTAACATATCCACTGGTATAACACTAAAACTTAAAAGAAGGATAAAAATAAATTCTTTAGGTAAAAGACCATAAGTTCTAAATAAACTTCCTCCAAAATAGATTAAATATATTTGAGCTAAAAATATTCCACCTACAATAATTAAAAACACTTTATTCTTTAATATTCCAGAAAATATATTTATTCTTGTAGTTCTTGCATTAAAAGCATTAAATATACTTAAGAAAATAAATAAAGAAAAGAAGGCTGTCATATAATATATTTCATCACTTCTAATAAATAACTTGAATATATCAAGCTTTAAAAATAAAACAAGTAAAATAGTTGAATAAAGACCTATAAATATTATAGTCTTATACATATATTTATTTAAGATATTTTCACTCTTTTTAACAGGGGATTCTTTCATATATCTTTTTAAAGGCGCTTCATAAGAGTAAGCAAGTCCTGCAAACGTATCCATAATCATATTAATCCATAACATTTGCATAACTGTAACAGGAGTAGTAACACCTATAAATGGGCCCACTAAAGATAAAAATAAGGCACAAATATTCATAGTAAGCTGAAATATTATAAACTTACGTATAGATTTAAATATAGTTCTACCATAAAGTATAGCGTTAGCTATACTTGAAATATTATCATCAAGTATTACAATATCAGCAGCATACTTAGCAACTTCTGTACCTGATCCCATTGCAAATCCAACATTAGATTTTTTTAAGGCTGGTGCATCATTTACTCCATCTCCTGTCATACCAACAACTATATCATTCTTCTCAAGTACAGATGATATTCTACTCTTATCTTTTGGAAGTGCACGTGCAATAACTTTTATATTTCTATAATTTCTAACTATATAATCATCATCTATTTGTTTTAAATCATCATGAGTTAAAACAAGAGAATCGTTATCTATCATTCCAAGTTCTCTTGCAATACATGTAGCTGTATTAACATCATCCCCAGTTATCATTATTAAATCTATTCCTGCATTTTTTATCTCTTTTATTGCGTCTTTTGCTTCACTTCTAATATCATCTCTAATTAAAATAAAACCAAGTAATATATTATTATAAACATTACAAATTACTCTTATTCCTCTTTTTGTATAATTAAGTATTAATTCATTAACACGTTTTTTATCCGTTAAATATTTTCTATCACCATTTTTATCCATATAAAATCTACATTTAGATAATAATACTTCACTTGCTCCTTTATAATACTCACATCCATTACTTAATTTAACATAAGAATATTTTATTGTAGAATTAAAGTTAGTTTTTTTATCTATTTTAATATTCTTTTCATGTTTTCCAATAAATGCAAGTATAGCTTTATCAGTAGCATTACCAGAACTTATTTTATCTCCTTCAAAGTAAGAATCATTATTATAAAGTAAAGATTCACTAAATCTATCTTTTAAAGTTTTATTCATTTCTGATAAATTATTATAATGATTATCATCAGCATCGACTATCCCAATAACACTTAGTTTTCCTTTAGTCAAAGTTCCTGTTTTATCAGTAAGCAAGACTTTAATTGATCCACTTGTTTCAATACCCACAGGTTTTCTTACTAATACATTACCCTTAAGCATTCTTTTCATATTTGATGATAAAACTAAAGCAAGCATCATTGGTAAACCCTCTGGTACACAAACAATAATAATTGTTACAGCTAAAGTAACTGTATGAATTAATATATCAATTACTTCTCTTGGATTAGATAGAATATTTAAAATAATATTCATATCAAAATTATTATTTATAAATACTACATTGAAAATATAAGAAAGAGAAGCAAGTATTGCACCAATATAACCAATTCTTGAAACAACTTTAGCTAACTTTCTTAAACGTATCTTCATAGGAGAATCAGGAACTTTCTCACTTAGTTCCTTAGCAATATTTCCATATATTGTATTAACTCCAACATTTTTTACTTTCATTATACATTTATCACTTAAGACTACACTACCTTTAAATAGTTTATCTCTTACCCTCTTTCTTGCTTCTTTGGCTTCCCCATTTATACTTGCTTCATCTACTCCTACTTCTCCTGATATGACTACACCATCAGCTGGGATAAGTTCTCCTGATTCTAAACTTACTAAATCACCAACTACTAAATCATCACTTTTTATAGATACTAACTCACCATTTCTTTTAACCCTGACAAGAGTGTTTTCATATTCACTTTGAAGTCTTGAAAAAGCTTTATTAGATCCATACTCACTTAAAGAAGAAATAAGTGATGATAGAAGTATCGATATAAGCATTCCCAATGTTTCATACCAATCAGCATCACTAAACATAAGGACAAATCTGATTGCAAGCGCAATAAGCATAATCTTAATTATAGGGTCTCCCAATGCTTCAATAAAAATTCTAATAAACTTATTCTCATTTTTTAATGCAATAGTGTTACTTCCATACTTACGTCTTGATTCAATAACTTCTTCATCTGTTAAGCCGTTCAAGTTCTAATCACCTTTTTCTTTCTTAATAAAACTATATGTTAAAAAGTTTTTGTTTATTAACAAAAAAAGAAAGCATATCTATATACACTTTCCTAGTAGATTAAAAACTCTTATTTTTCTTTCTTATTCGGCAAATACTGCTGTGCCATTATAAGTTAATGTTGCACCTGGCTTAACATAAACACCATCAGGTGTTGGATAAGCCCAACTACCACAATTATTAAATATTACTCTTACCTTTTCATATTTACTTATATCATCTATTCTTCCAATGTATTTAGTTCCGTCTTTTGTTAAGCTAACTCCAGGCCATGGATGCAGCTTATCTAAAGTTTCATTAACATCATACAAATACACACAACCACCATCCTCTTTTCCTGCTGGAATAGTCAGATTAAAATTAATACCCTTATCACTTTGTTCATTAGAACTATCTACATAACTCCATGATAGTAATCCTTCTTTAAGTGAGTTCCATTTTCGACTCTTACCTTTTTCAACCTTAAATAAGTTCTGATTAAATATAGGATACTGATCTCCATCATTATTAGAAAAAACTACATACGTTGAATCTATATTATCAGGTAAAATATAAACATAGGAATTATCAGCATCAGTTAATATTCCCAACTCTTCCCCTGGCCAACTCATATTATCAGGTACATAAATAAGCATATTATTCCAAGTAGAAGGTTTATTTGCTAGAACATAAGTCTTACCAACTAAATCATCTTTTGTATATTTTGGAACAAAATTTATATCAATACTCTTAATTTCTTGCCATGAAGAATTTCTATATAATATTTTAACAACTTTTAAATCATTCATAGTCGTCATATCTAAAACACTTAATGGTATTTTAAACTCTACACCAGAAGAAATATATCTTAAAGGATTATATTTATTACTATCAGGAATTGAATTATTACAAGAAATAGAATTACAAGATAAAATAGAAGTTTCATACCAAATCATATAACCTGTCGTTGGATTTTTAGTAACACTATCTGATCTGCTACCAATATAAATTGAAGGATTAGTTAAATCATCTTGTGATAAACTGCTATCATAGGCATAAAAATAAATATAATCATCAAGTATTCTTGCATATACGATTGCATCATCTTTTTCATAAATAATATCTTCTGAAGTATATTCACTAACATAAGTTTTATTACCATCAACGATAACTGAATCTCTTTTTAAGAATATATCAAACTCTTTTAAAGATTCATAACTGCTACCAGCATATCTAAGTCTAATTGTGTTAATTTCATCAATTGATGAAACATTTAAAACACTCAACGGTATTTTATATTCTAATCCCTCACCTATTCTATAATCTGCATTACCAATAAGCGTGGTAACTTCATTATTATATTCATAAGCACGATTGTTTTCAATCATGTAATTATAAACTTGTATAGAAGGTGATGCAGTAGTAGAAAAATAAAGTCTTATATTTTTGTAATCTAAGGTTTCATTATTCTCGGCATATAAATAAAGATAATCATCATCACTTCTAGCATAAATAGTATCAGTTGAACTAGTATAAGCTAAATCAATATTTCTCCATTCTTTTACATTAGTTTTCTTACCATCTATTTCTATAAATCTTGCAATACTTGAATTATCAACTTCTGTTCTAGAAATAGCTTTAGTATTTAAAACACATTTATAACTATCATTAATATCTTCAGCGCCAGTTAAATTTTCATTTAATGAAACTACTACAGTCCCTTCTCCTACATCTCTAGCTTTAATAAGTGAATTTTCTAAATTATTATTAATAGTTGTAGCCGTTTGATTAATAGGAGAACAATTTACTTCAACTTCTGTATCATATTGATGACTGGCATTTACTATTTCATAATTAACTGTAAGAATTTTATCATCCTCACTAATATTAGGTGTAAAAATGAATTGATTTTTATCTACTATTTCAACTGAACTATCAGTATTCTCAAGATATGTTACAAAACTAAAATAAACATCAAAATCATCTTCTTTATATCCAATAGATAAAAGGCCATTTAAATCAAGTGTTGTAGTTAAAGTAGCAAAGCCAATTACTAAGAATAAAACAATAATTAAAACGAAATATCTCTTTTTCATAATCTCTAATCTCCTATTTTATGGCGCACTACCCTACTCTAATCATATCATTTTTTTTTTTTTTTTTAGCAAGCACTAACTACTTTGTCAATACATATTTTGTATATTTTGTACATTTTTTATACACATAAAAAAAGAGCATACTGCTCTTCTATACTTTATCTATATAATTAATTCCTCTTTCAACTACATCAGCTTCAATATAGTCTCGTAATAATTTTCTTACTTCTCCACATTTTTTAATATTCTTTATTTCAATTACTCTACCAGCTTGATAAGATCTAGAGTGACTATCGACCTTAACTGTAATAGTTCCAACTCCAAACATTCTTTGCCATAAAGTTTCTTTCATATCAGGATCTTTTAATAAATATAATTCAACTGTATCAGTATGTCTACTAAAAAATCCTCTTGTTATTAATAGTTCATCTTTACTTATTTGATACTTAGTAAAATTCATATGAAGTGTTGTAAGTATTGTTCCTAAGAATCCAGCAGGCTGTCCTTCCCAGGCAAGACCAAAATCAGGATTCTCAATAGTTGTACTTCTCTTTTCATCAATAATTGTTTGTTTATCTTTTCCCATAACTATCTACCTCATACTTATTTTATCATATTATTATTCTTACTAAAACATCATTTTTATTTTTTTCTAGGTACATAAGAGTAAGACATAGCAATATTCTTAACTGTTTCGAGGTTTTCATGATAGAAATCATTCATCTTATCAAAATCTGGAATAACTTCTTTTATTTCTGGACTGTTGGAATATTTCTTCTTAAATAATTTAAACATATTGGAATACGTAGAATTATAAATTAACTGAGAATACTCATTTGTATGAAATAAATTACTAGAAGAATAAGAGTAGAATTTATACCCATCACTATCTTTAAAAGCATATACTTTCTTTTTTAAACCATATTCATCAATTGCTCGAATAGTTTCAACCTTTTTAAACTTATGTAATAAATATTTATAAAATAATCTCTCCCCATATTCTTTAGAATCTAATGTAGCTAAAGGTGCACCTTCAAATAAAACGCTTTTCTTAACTCTTAAATCATCATCTGTTACACTTAAATAACCTGATGTTATAATATAATCTAAATAAACACATACATCTTCAAATTTTTCTATACTATTTTCTAAAAAGAAATCATCAAGTAACTTATATAAAATTTTTTCGTTCTTATTATTCTTATAGTTAAGAGCATCAAGCATTAAAGCAAAAGCAAAGAAGGATATTAAAACTGCTGGGATAATGGAAAATGAATATAAAAAGTTAGACTTCCCTTTGTCGAATGAATTAGCAAGATTATCAATTTTGGCTTTCTCCTGATTATAAAACTCTTCTAACGCTTCCTCGTCAATTGAAGGATCACCTAATTCTTTTAAATAATCTAGATTATAATCAGCATCATTTGTTTGAAATAATCCTTTAAAAGATTCTTCAAGTTCAAAAAGAAACGTAGATATTTTTCTTATCTTCATTGTTCCGTCCCCATTTAATATATCTAAATCATTTAAATCACTTTTTGAAAGATATAATAAATTAGTTGGATCATAGTAATAATATTCACCATCATAATAAACTGCTGTAATTGCATGGTTACCTACTATAAGTTCAAAAGGTCCAGGAACATATGGTAAATAAAATCCATCTTCATCATTCTTCTTTTCATCAGATGCTTGTTTAATATCTTTTTGATAATCAAATAATTCTATTTTTGCTTTATCTAATGGGTAATAACAATTAAATACCGTAGAATCATATCCCATAGCCTCATATAAATCTCTTAACATATTGGCATTATTTAAACAAACAGATTTACCCATTATACAAGCCATACCAAAATTAGATAAAAGTGTCTTATTATCCCTGTTAAAAGCAAAGTCATGGTCACTAGATAAATACCCATTCCATAATGCATAATTGAAATAATCAAATATTAATTTTGGATCATCAATCTCTTTTTCATCTAAAAAATCACTAAAGTCTTCTACTATTTCTTTATATTGGTTAACTTCTTTATTATAAAATGTTCCTTGAATTTTACCAGCACATTGAAGCGTTAACACTAAAATCAAATAATATGCAGATGATACAAGAACATGGTCCTTTATTTTAACTCGCCATTTGTCTATCCTTTTCATTCTTTTCCCCTCTTTTTAAGGGCATATTATAGCATACAAAAAAGCATTTGACAAACTACTAAGGGATGTACAATACTTGACCAATACTTAAACTACTTGAGTTCATATTATTTAATTTTTTTATCGCATCGACACTTGTGTTAAATTTCTTAGCAATACCATATAATGTGTCCCCTTTTACTACTTTATATGTTTTAGTACTAGATGCTGGTATTTTTAATACTTGATTAATACTCAAATTATTAGAAGTCATATTATTAAGTTTCTTCACTTCATCAACTTGCACATTATATTTTTTAGCTATACCATACAAGGTATCTCCAGATTTAACTGTATAAGTGTTTGTTTGTTTTGGTGGAGTTATAGTAGAACTAGTAGGTATTTTAAGCACTTGATTTAAGTTTATCGTATTACTACTTAAATTATTTAAACTTTTAAGAGAATCAAGAGATACATTAAAATTCTTAGCAATACTATATAAAGTATCACCCGATTTTACTATATATGTTCCTTCTTCTGAAAGAGCACCAATATAATCAAGTATTGCATCAGCCACACTTGATGCAATGCTTTCAATATTATTCTTAATGACACTTGCATCTTTAGAATTATCAGCATATCCATATCTAACAATAATAGTTTCATATCCTGGAGTATTTCTTGTAATATAGTAATAATCTTTAGATGTATCACTTGGACTTCTAAGCTGGTAATACTTAGTATTATTAAAATAACTTAGATTCTTAGCTAATTTATTTGCAAGAGTATCCTTATTGTTTAAGGAGTAAATTATTTCAATTCCACTACCACCACCAGAATTTAATGTATTAGAAATCACTATTACATCTTTACCCTTAGGATACTCTTTTTTTAAATTCTTTATTCTATCATCATAAGAAATAGTTTCATCACCATTTCTTAACATATAAACATTAACACCCTTAGATTCTAATATATTTTTTATTATATTAGATATTTCTAAAGAAACATTCTTTTCTACTAACCCATTACCTGAAACTCCTGTATCAGTACCACCACCAGCAGGGTTAATTACTACACTTTTCATAAAATCACCTAATATTTATTTATGCGTATATTTTTTAAATAATTCGTTTTATAATTAGATAAAGGTGATACTATGAAAGATGATAACATCATAAGAGTTATATACTCTTACACTTATCAAAATAGAAAATTATTAAAAAGATATAAAGATTGCACATGTATTTATTGTGGTGCAAGTTTTCATTATACAAAAATAAATAGTTGGGTTAATGACAAAGAAGAACTAACCGCGATATGTCCCAAATGTGGTATAGATTCAGTTGTACCAACTAAAGTAAAAAACAAAGTTGATGATTATACATTAACTGAAGAACTTCGAATAAATGTAAAAAAGCTATACTTTTAAAGTATAGCTTAATTATTTATTATTTCTTCTATTCGCATAAGTTGATTATATTTAGCGGTTCTTTCACTTCTACTCATTGAACCTGTTTTTATTTGTCCTAAATTAAGACCAACTACCAAATCAGCAATAGTTGTATCCTCAGTCTCACCTGAACGATGAGATAAAACTGTTTTATATCCATAAGCTTTAGCTAATCCTATAGTTTCAAGAGTCTCAGTAATTGTACCAATCTGATTAACTTTTAATAGTATAGCGTTCCCTGCACCCATATCGATTCCTTTTTTCAAACATTCCTTATTAGTTACAAATAAGTCATCGCCAACAAGTTGAATCTTATCACCTAATTTATCAGTGATTTTCTTAAATCCTTCCCAGTCATTTTCATCAACTGGATCTTCAATA